>CAZTEZ010000383.1:0-3194 GCA_964611815.1 uncultured Bacteroidia bacterium
AGAGCTTCTCCTGCATGGTGCTGAGCTCGTTGTTGAGCAGCTCGCGGGCGCGGTGGAGTTGCGCTTTGACCGTGCCCAATGGCAGGTCGAGCTCCTGCGCAACTTCTTCGTAGGAGTACTCCTTGAAATAGCGCAAGTCGACGAGTCGCTTGTAGCGCTCCGGTAGCTTTTCGATGGCCAGATTCAAGTATGCTTTGCGCTGTTGTTTCAGATAAGTTTCGTCCGGAATCAGGCCCTTGTCCTTGATTTGCATAACCTGCTCCTCGCCGTCATGGTTCGTCACGCCGTGAATCGACATGGTTTGCAGGCGTTTTCGACGGATGAAATCAATGCAGTTGTTCGTGGCAATGCGGAACAGCCAGGTGCTGAAGGCGTACTTCGGGTCGAACTTCTCGAGTGCTCGAAAGGCTTTCGTGAAGGTCTCTTGCGTCAAATCCTCGGCATCCTCAGAGGTGCGGACCATCTTGAGGCTCAGGTAGTAGACCGATTTGCGGTAACGCGACATTAAATCCTCGTAAGCCTTGCTGTCGCCATCAAGGGCTTCGCCGATCAGACGTTTGTCTTCAATGGCGCGTTGCGAGGGTTTATGGTCTTGGTCTGCCATACGGGTTTCATCAGCCAACCGAGGGGGACAATGAGCAGGCTGTATATCACGAATAGTACATCCAATATAACCAAAAAGCTGAAAAGATAGCTGAACTTAAGTTTTATGGCAGCCGGCAACATCGAGAGCGTTCGCAGGGCTCCGGTGAACACCAGCATGAATGCGCCCTGGTTGAAATCGTAAAACCACAACGTTGCCAACGCAAAGCCGTACGCCCCGGTGAGTGCCAGCCCGTGTAAACCCACGACGAGTTTGTTGCGTAGGCGGTAGTGCCGGGAGGCCGACACATGCCGCATTTTGCTTCGCATCCAGTCGATCCAACTGGTGGCAGTGAGCGTCGGCATGTGACCATAGGGCCGGATGACGATGCCGGTGTTGCGGTCGGTGGCGTACTGGTTGATGAACAGGTCGTCGTCGCCCGAGAGCACGTTCAGGTGCGACTCGAAGGGCGGCTCATCCAGCAGGCTTTTGCGCCAGGCGATGTTGCGCCCCACGCCCATGTAGGGCATGCCGATGCGGGCCAACGCCAGATACAGAAACGCGGTGCAAAAGGCTTCAAAACGCTGCACGGCGTTCAGTAGGGAGCGCGTGTTTTCGGGTGGTGAATACCCCAGCGCGATGGCCTTGCCGTGGCGCAAGGGCCGCGTGATATACTCCAGCCAGAACGGGTGGATGATGCAGTCGGCGTCGGTGAATGCGAGGATATCCGAGCGCGCGTCTTCAATCGCCTTGCGTAGCGCCCACTTTTTCGGTGAAGCATTGGCAGGCGTTGCTTCGATGTGGTGCACGAACACATGCGGGTGGTCGATGGCGAACTGCTGGAGGATCTCGCCCGTGTGATCAGTGCTACGGTCGTTCACGAAGATGACCTCGAACGTGGGGTAGTCTTGGTTAACCACCCGTGCCATGCGCGATTTGAGTGCTTCCGCTGCCTGCTCATTTGGCGCTTCGTTGTGCAGCGCGACGATGATGGTCGCGGGCTCGGTGGGCGCGGTGACTTCATCGGGGCGGTCTTTCAGAAACAGCCAACCCAAAATCAGCAGCCCTGCCTGATACAAGACCAGGATACCCAGAAAAACGGCCGCCAAGATGAACCAGATCATAGGCGGCTAGCGGTCGATTTCACACAACACGATGTCCAGCGAGCCGAGGATGGTCACGAGGTCCGAAATCAGCACGTTTTCCGTCATGGCAGGAAGCACGCTGAGGTTCGAGAAGCTCGGCCCACGGCATTTACAGCGCAGCGGGATGTCTTTGCGCGGCTGAGTCTGGATGTAAAAGCCCGTCACGCCCCGGGCGGTTTCGGTGCGGAAGTAAATCTCCTCATGCTCGAACTTCAGGCGCTTGGGGATGCCCGCCCGGGGGTCGAAACCTGGCGTGCGTTTGTGCTCACCGGTGAGCTTGTCGACGCACTGACTGATGATTTTCAGGCACTCGCGCATCTCTTGCACGCGCACCCAATAGCGGTCCCAGGCATCGCCCTTCTCGCCAGCGATGCCCTGCCCGGTGGGGATGCTGAAATCCAGCTCGGGGTAGATCGAGTAGCCGTCGATCTTGCGCAGGTCATACGCCAGGCCACTCGCACGCAGGTTAGTGCCCGTTACGCCGTAGTTGATGGCTGTTTTCATGGGCAGCACACCCACACCAGCCGTGCGCTCGCGGAAGATGGCGTTGTCCGTCAGCAGCGTGTCCAGTTCGTCGATGCGCGGTGCCATGTAGTCCACGAACTCCCCGCAGCGGTCTTCGAAGCCCAGTGGGATGTCGTAGTACAAACCGCCGACCCAGAGGTAGTTGTAGAGCAGCCGCGCGCCGGAGGTCCATTCCAGTAAATTCAAAATATGCTCGCGGTCGCGCAGACACCACAAAAAAGCTGTCGTCGCGCCCAAATCGATGCCGAACGTGCCGATGGCCAGCAGATGCGAGGCGATGCGGTTGAGCTCGCACACCAGCACCCGAATGTACTCCACGCGTTTGTCGAGCGTACCGGTGAGCCCCGCCAGCTCTTCGACGGCCATCACAAACGCATGCTCGCCCAGCAGCGGGCCCAGGTAGTCGATGCGGTCGACGAAGGGGATGTTCTGCTGGAAGGTCAGGTTTTCGGCGTGCTTTTCGTAGCAGCGGTGCATGTAGCCGAGGTGTGGGGTCACGTGGCGCACGAGCTCGCCGTCCGTCACGATCTCCAGGCGCAGCACGCCGTGGGTCGAGGGGTGCTGCGGGCCCATGTTCAGCGTCATTTCGCGGCGCTGGAACTCTCCGCCGGTCTGCTCACCCGCTGGTTCGGGTGCAGAAAGCCGCACCTTGGTGTAGGGCGTGTAATTGGTCGTGCTAGTTTTGTGGGCGTTGTCGCTCATCATCTACGAAAGTACAATCTAAAGTACATGGACGCACCGGAATTTGTGCCCGACCCCGCCAAAGAACCGCTTTTGCACGACGCGCAGCTCTTGCGCCGCAAGCACGTGCTCATCGATCAGGTGTTCGCGTACTACGACGAGCTGGCGGAATACTATCGCGCACAGCTCAAGCTGCCCGAGCCGCTCTTCGGTGCGCCCGAAAGTTGGCAGTTCAAAGCGGCGCGGGGCGATAACTACCA
>CAZTEZ010000384.1:0-3186 GCA_964611815.1 uncultured Bacteroidia bacterium
CGCGCTTTTGCTTAATGGTGACCATGGGTTGTTTAGAGGATGGGGTACACTACATTCACTGACTTTTTATTTATATAAACGCACTGCAGGTAAACGCGTAAGTTCACCCCATATTAAACGCCCGCACAATTTGTGGCACGGCCGTGATGTCGGGCACGATATGCGTGTGTGGGTGGGCTTTCAACTGCGCATCGGTAAACGCGCCGCTGCAGACGCCGATGTTCAGTGGACAGCCGGCACTGTGGCCCTCGCCCAAATCGGCCGCAGCATCGCCCACCTTGCAGACGTTCGCGGTGCTTTCGGTGCCCACCCGGCGCATCGCCTCGTGAATCAGATCCGCCGCCGGGCGTCCGTTCTCCACCTCGTCGCTCGCGACGTACGCGTCGATCGTCTCGCCGACCGTCCAGCCCAGCCGCTTCAGAATCGCCTCCACCACCTGCTTGCTGAAGCCCGTGTCGAGCGTCACCTTGCAGCCCATGGCCTTCAGATCGGCGAACACCTGCTCGGCACCGGGCATGGCCCCCACGCCTTCGCTGTGGGTGTAATGGTCGATCATCCTGGTCCGGAAGCTCTCGAACAGCGCGTCGACCTGCGCATCGGTTTGCGGGGTGTTGGTCATCTCCTCGGCCAACTCGCGCAGGGCCACGGGCTTGGGCTTGCCCATGGTCGCCCGCGCCTGGTCGAGCGTGACGATCACATCATGCTCGGCGAGCGCCTCAACGAGGCACTTGCTCACGGCATGGCCGTCGTCGCGGACGGTCGTGCCGGCCATATCGAATACAACGTGGGTGATGGGCATGGGGGTGGGGGTGAGGTTGACGATGAAGTTAGGGAGAAATTCTCGTCAACCTTGGTCTGGAAGCGCCCAATCCTTCACTTGCTCGCCAATCGCTTGCTGCCAAGCGCAAGCTTTCTCCGACTGGCAAACGAATAATGTCGCAGCTTTTTGTGCCCGTGCCATCTGCATAAAAGCCAGATACTATCGCACCATCATTGCTGGCAGAGGGGTAGACCAGTGCTACCTTTTTCGCCTGAAAAAAGTGGTGGTAAGCGTATAGCTGAAAGAGATCTGCATTGCCTGGCTTGTTGTCGTCTGGCATTTTCCACTTGGTATCTAGTAAAAGCGCACTTTTGTCGATACGACTCTGCAAGAGGATATCCGGCTCTATCCACTTTTGCAATTTTTTTGCCTCAGTTCGCGACTTCCAAAATAGCTTGCGGGGAGTCCTCACTACCCGATACCCTTTCCCCAGTTGTTGCTGCAGGCTGACCAGCACAAAGCTCTCCCAAAGCCTGTTCATATCGAACATCAGCGCCAGGATGTCCTCGCGACCCTGCTGCACGTCGGGGTGAAAGTTCAGCAGTATCAGCCGAGCGATTTGCATGGCCGTTGTGTAGGGTGCGGTTTTCCGACCGGTCGGCAGGCGCTCGAAAGTGGCGGCCGTGACGCTGAGGTCGCCTTGCTCCGGGAAGTCGAGCAACAGCCCGCCGATTGCGCTGTCAAGTAGCGGGTTACGGTTGAGCCGCTGGATCAGTCGCAGGGCTTTGTAGAGCAGTTGGTGGTGTTGGTGCTGGGTGTCGTAGGTGGTGTGGCGGACGTAAAAACGTTCGCGGTGGACGAGGTTTTGGCGCACGTGTTGCGCGAACATCAGTTGGCCTTTCAGCGCGAATCGGTTGCCCTCGATTTGTCTGTAGCGCTTGATGAGGCCGCGGCGCATCAACGACGTTAACTCATTGACAAACAGTGCAAAGTAGAACTCCAGCACGCTGTTGTGCCGAATGCGCAGGCTGCTCGAATGACTCTCGCGCACGGGGATATCGCCACTGACACGCAGCATATCGAACAGCCGCGCCTGCCAAAAGTTTTCATCATGCGCTTTGTCGGCTTTCGGTAGCACTTCGATCTGCAAATCGCCCATCTGCAGCACGCCGACGTGCTGCGAGAAGCGCACGCCGTTGTGGGCGAGCTCGAAGTACGGGCAACGCTTATCGTCGTTGGCCCGACGAAAACTGTCGTGGAAGCGCTCCAAACGCTTTAAGTGGTGCGCTGTAAAACCCTGCTCGCCCACTTTTAGGGTCTGGTGCTCGAACATGCGCAGTGGCTCGTGGGGTTTGCGTGGCGTGCTCATTCTTGCGCGTCGTTGTTGACCTCTTCCGGAGCTTCAGGCTTTGGGGTCGACTTGCCCAGCAACGTATTTAAAGCATTTGTAAAGTCTTGACTATTAGCAGCGTGCGGCTCTATCGTGAACACCTGTTTATCGTTGTAATTATCGATGTAATCTAGATCGGCCGCAGCGAAAAAGTCTTTAACATTGGTGACCGGATTGCTGGAAGCAATAAAACCTTTACCGAGCACCAACTGCATTTTGCCGTAGTCATTGAAGAAATACTCCTGTAGCAGCGGGATAATTTTGTCGTACATCACACTATGCAGCGCGGCTGTTGGCTCCACATCGTCGTCGTTTAACTTCAGAAAATAGCTGTGGCCAATCTGGTGGTCACGGTCGAGCAACACTTCGATGCGGCGATTAATTGTGCGCAAGAGCTTCGACATTGCGATGCCGTCAACCACTATATCTTTCCTGTCCAGCAAGTCTGGATCGGGCATGACTTCCGTAAACGCAAAGCGGCGGCGCAGCGCGCTGTCCAGCGCTTCGACGGAGCGGTCGGCAGTGTTCATGGTGCCGATGATGTACAGGTTGTTGGGCACGCCGAAGGGGTCGCGCGAATACGGCAGCGTGACTTTCAGCGCCTCACCGTTGCCCAGGCGCTTGTCGGGCTCCAGCAGCGTAATCAGCTCGCCAAAGATCGCGGCGATGTTCCCGCGGTTGATTTCGTCGATGATGAGGACTGTATTTTCTTGTCTCTCCCCTTCGACATCATCCTTTAATTCCTGAATGCGCTTTAAAGCCGCCCAATAAAGCGTATCCTCAATTGTTTTCCCAACTACTACTTTGAACGATTCTATTAAGTTTGAAGCTTCTTCAATCTCTGGAAAGTGCTTATCTAAAAGCCTCAGGCGCTCTTTTGTCACCAAAGTTTGCTGTTCGCCACTGGCGTGGCGCATACGCAAATGATTCAGATTGGCTTCAAGTACCAGTTGCTCTTTGTTTTGCTTTGAGTACAAAACCAAGTCTCTGTAATGCCCCCCAAAATTTAGACAGCCCCATAAGAAAACCTGAGAAC
>CAZTEZ010000385.1:0-3183 GCA_964611815.1 uncultured Bacteroidia bacterium
TGGAGCGGCACCTGCATGGGTACCTGGCCAAAATGCCAGTTGGCTTTGTGCGGTGGTGGCCGTAAACAGCAGCGTAATGAGCAGGAATAAACAACGCAGACGCATAGGTGAGGTTTCAGGTTTACGTCTTGCAATAATACTAGTCCAGTCTTATTTGCTTTAAACGAGTGCGTTACGCTTATGTAAACTTTGCAGGCAAGCGGCATTATTGCGCGGGCTTGTGAAAGACCAGCTCCAGCAGGTGGGGCATGAGTTTGCCGGCGGGGCTGGTGCTGCGCCAGCGGCCCTCGCCGATGTGCTCGAGATGGCCGAAGCAGTTGTAGGGCAGCCAGTCGCGCTCGGCGATGAACTCCAGCATGAGCCCCGCATCCAGCAGCGAATGCAGCACAACCGAGACCGGGTGCTGGTAGTAATGATACTGCCTCGGCTCGGGCATGAGTTCGCCAGTGTAGCTGTGCGTGGCGGTTTCGACGACGCAGTTGTGGAAGTAGGTGTACTTCAAGTGCAGGAAATCGTCGTCGAGCATGTAGAACATCGGGTGGAACTCGACCATCACGAAACGCCCGCCGGGCTTCAGCGCGTGCGCGATGAGCTGCGCCCAGCTCTCGAGTTCGCTCAGCCAGCCGATGACGCCGTAGCTGGTGAACACCTTGTCGTACGCACTTTGCTCCACTTTAGGTTGGGCCTCATGGATGGGCGATGCGATGAACTGCGCGTCGAGGTTCAACTCACTGGCCATGTTGCGGGCGATGCTGATGGCCGTTTCAGAGAGGTCGATGCCTGTTACAGACGCGCCCATGCGCGCGAGCGAAAGGCTGTCTTGCCCGAAATGGCACTGCAGGTGCTGCATACGCTGGCCGCTGACATCGCCTAGCAGTTCAAGCTCGGGCGCCATCAGCGATGACTTGCCGGCCTTGAAGGCAGCGTTGTCATAGAAGTCGGAATCGGGGTGCAGGGCGGTCCAGCTCTCCCAGAGGGCGCGGTTGTTGTCCAGAGCGTTGCTCATGGCGGGCAAGTTACGGGTGGTGGGCACAAGAAAAAAGCCCACTTGGGTGAGTGGGCTTGGCTGTCGTTTAAGTTGACGTGTGCTTATTCGTTCTTGAGTTGCTTAATCTCTGCTTCCAGCTCTTGAATGCGCTTGTCCATCTTTTCTATGAGTTCTTGCTGCTCTTGAACAGCTTTCACCAGAAGTGGAGTGATGTGAGCATCTTGAATACCCTTCACTTTCTGCGAAACTCTATTCGTTTTATGGTCTGCAGTCGCTGGTCCATTTGTTCCAACAATAGACTTTTCCTTAACGGCTTCAGGAATGACCTCCTCTAACTCCTGAGCGATGAAACCATACTGCTTACCTTCTGGGAGTCCGAAATTAACGTGTTTCTCAGTATCAAAGTAGTACGACCGAGGACGCAATTTCATAACAGTTTCAATGCCATTGTCAACATCAAGAATATCTCGTTTCAAGCGTCGATCAGAAACATTCAACCACGGGCCAGTGCCACCTGCGTCACCGTTAGAGAATAAACTCCAGCCTAAAAAAGCAAATGGGTTGCTTGCAAAAATACCTATACCATTAGGTGCATTAGAGGCACCGAACGCGCCAATGGCTTCCCCTGTACCTGCTAGGGCAATGGCAGAAAGTGCCTCACCGCCCGCTAAGCCATCATAGGTAGTAGCACCCAACATAACCCGGTCGGGGTTGGCGGTATTCGTATTCTGAAGACGAGTAACAGCATCTCCACCACCGTCATTGTCAAAACTCATTTGCCAATCGTTAACAGTGTAGGGGTTCTCGTAACGAATGATGTGGTCTGAGTTACCCGGATTGATGTCCGTCGTAAAGAGACCAATTTCATCAGACGCACCAGCACCTGTTAAGAAAAGCGCGTAGTTATCCAAATCAATCTCCGTATCGCGCACGAGCGTTCCACCCAGGCCAATGTTGTCACCCACAATTTCCAGGCCGTTGTTCACCTGCGCATCAAGCGTGGCGGTGGGGCCGGTCAGGCTGGTACCGGTCAGGCCATCGCCGGCGATGATTTCTGTGATGCCGCTGGCCGGAATAGGGCGCCAGTCGGGCACGCCTGAAGGATTGGTAGCCCAGACCATATCGCCCATCGTGCCGTCAGGGCCGGGCACCACACCGTCTTGGTTCAGGCCGTTGAAGGCCACATCGACGGTAAAGCCAGGGCCGACGGCTGCACCTGCGGGCGTACCGCCAAGGATGACAGCAGCGCTGGAAGTCGTTACATCGCCAGTAGTGGTGGCTGCAGGTGCCTGCGATACCCAATCCGTACCGTCCCAGGTGAGCACATGGCCGTTTGCAGCACCGTCTATAAATTCAAGTGGATTACCAGGCGTGCCTTGTCCTGAAATCGGCGAGTTGGCTTCATGATTGACGACTGCTGAGCCCCAGTTGTCTGCACCACTCGCAGAGGGCACCGAGATCCACTGGCTCGTGCCAGCGTCCCAAGTCAGCACATGCCCGTCAGCCCCTCCGGCGTTGAGCGAGATATCGAAACCAGCACCGACCGCTGCACCCGTGAAGTCACCCGTGACGTTCAGGATGTCTGAGCCAGTGGTTACATCGCCGGTGTTCAGGCTGATTTCGTTGGTAGTAGTGTTCACGTTGACTTCTCCTAAGCCCGTGTAATCCGTTTCCGGTGCCGCTTCAGGTGTCCAGTTGGCGCCATCCCAGGTCAGCACGTCATCGGGGTTGCCAGTTGTGGGCAATCCGACTGTGACCATGGGGCCGGTGCTGTTGGTCACGACTACGCCATTGGCGCCGACCACTTCACTCACACCTGCCGCAGGAATAGGACGCCAGTCGGGGTCGCCAGAGCCGTCGGTAGCCCAGTACCGGTTATTGCCTGTGGGAGCAGGTACGACACCATCCTGGCCAGCAGCGTTGGTCGCCACGTCGATAATCAGGTCAGCGCCGCCAACCACTTGGCCAGTGAAGTTCGTCAGTTGCAAAGCAGGGGTAGTTGTGGTCACATCGCTGGTTGTGGCACCGGGAATTGCCGTCGATTGCCATTCATTCGTGCCGGCGTTCCATCGCAGAACGTGGCCGTCTGCCAGGCCGGGCGCAAGTGCCACAGGGTTCGCTGCCGAGCCATCTCCTGTGATCGGCGCGTCGGTGCTTACTGTGCTTAGCCCGGTGTAGTCGATCGTCAGGTTCGG
>CAZTEZ010000386.1:0-3179 GCA_964611815.1 uncultured Bacteroidia bacterium
TTGCGCCAACGGTGGCGTGCATCGGCGGTGGGGGTCACTTCTTCGCGCCAACTGAAGTGCTGAGAGCGGGTTCGTTCCTCGCCGATCTGCAGTGTTTCCACAAGAGGCATGCCTTGGGTGGAGTTTAGCATGTGGTTGTGTTTTGTATGTGTACAGGGATGTCAGATTGCAGCGGAGTGGTATTGGCTGGGTCTAAGTTCGATGGACTGTCTTGCCCGAATAAATTGAGCGTATACACACCATCAGGGTAATCCGGCAAGCTCAGGCTTATGTGCAAGTCGCCGTTGCAGGCGACCTCAGCAGTGCCTACCACTGCGTAGGATTTGCAGGTAAGCGTAATGGTGAATACAGCGAGTACATGCGGCAGGGGAGTGTCTTCAAACTTGACTGTCAGCCGGTTGTCGGCTTTGGATTGTAATGTCAGCATCTGCTTAAAAGAAAAGCTCAGGGCCCGCAACAAAGCAGGCCCTGAAAACCAAGGTTTACTCGCCAATGACTTCAACGCCGAACGTCAGAGTGGTGGCCGGGCAGCTAGTGCCACTCACCTGTACACCGAAGGTGTAATTGCCGGGTGTTTGAGCGCCATTGGCGCTGAGTGTGACCTGGAAAGCGTCTGCTGTGCTGTCCACGGTAGGCGGGGCACCGCCAGTTAGCGCAACTGGCAGCGTCGATGAGCCTTCCATTACGGTCAGTTCATCAGAACAAAGGTTACGGTCGATGTTCACCTGGGTCGAGAACGTACCAACATCCGTCGGGAAGAGTTGGAAGGTCGGGAACGGCACGCTCAGATACTCCGAAGAGGGCTCGCCTGGCGAGCTGCCACCGCAATCGACGTTCGTGAAGAACGAGTCTGTTAGCGCGAGGCGTGCCTGGATATCGCTGTCAGCCGTGTTGCCGTCATCGAGCAGGACTTCCTTTTGCGGGTAAATATCCGTGAGCGAGAAGCGCAGCTCCATCACCGCGCCATCTGCAGCCACACGGCCTTTGGTGTCGTTCCAGTTCGAGAGCTGGAAGCCCTCCTGGCCGACCCCAGCGAGGTAGTAACGCCCATCGCGGTGGAGGCCGACGAACACGAGCTCGGCGCCGATCATCTGCTCGAGCAGTGCCGTGGTTTCGGCATCGCGGTTGATGACCGGGATGGCCACCGTGTGTGTCCAACGGAAGCCGTTTTCGTCAATAGCCTCGCTATCGAATTGCAGGCCGGTGCGTTTGTAGTACGCAAAGCTGTACGCCTGCGCATTTGGTGCGAGCGTGATGCCGCTGATGCGGCCGCGCGGGTTGCCGTTCAGGCTCTCGAATTGGTAGCTGGCAATATCGCAGCGGTTGAAAAACCAGAGTTTCTGCCAACCGCCGGGTGCGCCCAGGGCGCAGTTGTTGGGGGCCGTAATGCAGCCGCCCACATAACAGGGGGAACAAGACATAAATGTACTTGAATTTGAATGGGGAAAAAGGGCCCGCCGTCGCTCCTACAAGAGTGACGGCAGGCAAGGGTTGCGGTCGTGCGCCAGTTATGGCGCCGGCAGCTTAGGGCGTCGGGGTGCCAATGCACACCTGCTGGCTCAGGGGGTAGCCCACGCCGGTGTGGCCTTCCACACGCACGAACAGGTACTGGTCTTTGCCCGAATCGTGGAACTGGACATTCACTTCCATGTCTTTGCCGACTCCCAAAAAGAGGTTCGACTTGGCCGTCAGGATGTGCGTATCCGTCAGTTGGGCGGTATAGATGAAGTTGGCACGCTTGAGGGCGCTGTCGGGGCCGAACTTCTCGAAGCGGTTGTTGTATGGCAGCGACTGATAGGTCGCGCGGTAGTTCTGGACGTAGTGCTCCAGATGCTGGTTGGGCGTGAACCACAGCAGCGGCTCGTCCATCACGTTCGCGAACATGTGCGGCGGTACGGCTGCCAACAGGGTCTCGAACTCCGCCACGGCGTTGGCGCTGGTGGGGTCGAGATTCACCTGCTGCGCTCCGGGGATGCTCGTATCGGCCAGCACTTGCGTCAAGAGGCCGTCAAATGGATCCGTACCCGAGCTGTCGCCGGTCATGATGGTCTGCTCCCAGGCCGCGCGGATTTTCCCGAACAGGAACTCCAGCACCACGGCTTCGTAGGGCAGCTCTTCGTCGTTCACGTAGGCCTTGCCGCGGAAGCTGTTACCCCAGTCTTTGGGGCAGTATTCGCGGTAATAGTGCCAGGGCGCAACGGTCATCTCGCGCTTGTTGAGCACGGTGCTGCCCTCGGCAGTGTAGGTGCAGTCGATGCCGGGCTTCAGGTAAGCCGTGTCGCTGTCATCGAGCGTGGGCAGTTCGACGGTCACAGACGCATCGCCATTCACGTTCACGTCCAGGGTGTTGAAATGCTGGGCGAGGCCTTCTTCAACGACCATCAGGTGGAAGAGGTCGTCGGCGATGTCGTCACAACGCGCCAACAAATCGTTGAAATTCACGCCCGTGCCGGTCGCAAACTTCTTGGCATTCATGGCGTTGAACTGGTACTCCGGGTGGCCGGCCTTGGCCATCCGAATCATGCGAATGCCCTCGGCGATATCGCCGGCATCGGCGCTGGCGGTCGTATAGCCATAGCGCGTGTTGAGGTTGAAGTTGTCTTGCATCGGTTGTTTTGGGGTGGGTTCGGCGCCCGGGCCGGCTTCATACTGGCGCAGTTTCGACTCCGCTTCCGAGAGCTTCTGCGTCTGGGCTTCCAGGCGCTCGCTCATCTGGTTCAGCTGGTGCTGCAGCGCGCCAAAGCCGGTCGTTTCACTTTGCGAAATGGGCTTCACGGCCACAATCTCGCCGTCTTCCACACGGATTTCATAGCCATTCTGGGTGCGGTAGCTGCCGTTGGGCAGGCTGCCCTGCTCGTTGCCGTCGGCATCGAGTGCCAGCACAGCCGCGCCCACTTCTGGGCGCTCGCCCGGGATGCGAATGCGCTGGCCACTGACCAACCGCAGTTCGGCAAAGGCTTTGCTTGTAAGGGCTTGTTGGAGATAGGATTTCAGTTTCATGCAGTGTTTTGAGGATGAAAAAAAGCCACTGTGCTGCCCGGTAGCGGGCAGGCAGCGACGGAATTGACTCAGCGCATGCGTCAGTCGTTGACGCGAAAAAGGCCGCCGTCCACGCACGCGGGGTCGCTCGTGATGGCAATGGCGAACAGTTCGGCGAGCGTCTCGTGGGGCAGGCCCCA
>CAZTEZ010000387.1:0-1743 GCA_964611815.1 uncultured Bacteroidia bacterium
TGCAGGCGTACGCCCGCAACACCAGCGCCGCGTGCTGCGCATCGAAAACCGCCGCGAGGCCATCCGCACGGCCGTTCAGCTTGCGCAAGCGGGCGACATCGTGCTCGTTGCGGGAAAGGGGCACGAGACGTATCAGGAAGTGGCCGGCCAGCGCCATCACTTCGACGACCGCGAAGAACTACTTGCTGCATTCAATGAATTAACCACCGCTTAAACTCCGCCCAGCACTTCTAAACCAATGCTTTACGTCCTGTTTGATTGGCTCGAAATGAACTTCCAGTTACCGGGAGCCCAGGTCTTCCAGTTTCTGAGTTTCCGCGCAACGGTGGCCGCACTGTTGTCGCTGTTCATTTCGTGGTTCGTCGGCAAGCGCATCATCCGCTTCCTGCGTGGCCAGTTGTTGGGCGAAACCATTCGGGAGCTTGGGCCCAAGACGCACAAGAAAAAAGCGGGCACACCAACTATGGGTGGGCTGATTATTCTCACAGCCATCCTCGTCCCCACCCTGCTGATGGCCGACATCACGAGTGGCTACGTCTGGCTCATCTGCCTGGCCACGGCCTGGATGGGCGCCATCGGGTTTATCGACGACTACATCAAAGTCGTGAAAAAGAACAAGTCGGGCCTGGCGGGTAAGTTCAAAATCTTCGGGCAAGTGGGGCTGGGCCTCATCGTCGGCCTGACGATGGTGCTGCACCCGGACTTCACTGGCCGCAACCCGCACGTCGACAGCTTGGGCTACGTGAAGCCCAACAACATCCTCCAGGAAAAGGGTTTTGAGCGTGGCGATCAGATCATTAGCATCAACGGCGTGCAGCTCGACGAGGCGCGCGACGCCTGGATCTCTAGCAATTACAGCGAGCTGCCCGAACAGCCAATAGCTGCACGCGAACTGCCCGTGCAGCTGGTGAACGAAACAACAAAATCGTCTCCACGCGAAAAACTGACGCACAGCATCGCGGATTTCGAGCTCGTTCGTAGTGTGCAAAAAGACGGCCGCGTGCTGCAAAAGCAGTTTGTGTTACGCATCGACCGGGATGTGACCGGCGTATTAAACGCGCTCTTTGGCAAGCCGATCGAAGACTTTATCTACACGACCAACCTGCCATTCGTGAAAACCCACCGCATCAACTACGCCAACCTTTCGCCCGCTTTCCTCGGCGAATGGGGCCCGCGATTGATCTACATCCTGCTGGCCATTTTCATCGTCACGGCCGTGTCGAATGGCACGAACATCACCGACGGTCTGGATGGTCTGGCCGGTGGCACGTCGGCGATCGTGGGTGTTGCGTTCGGCTTGTTCGCCTACCTGTCTGGCAACAAGATTTTTGCAGATTACCTGAACATCGAGTTTATCCCCCGCAGTGGCGAGCTGCTGATTTTCTCCGCTGCATTCGTCGGTGCCTGCATCGGCTTCCTCTGGTACAACGCCTACCCCGCAATGGTCTTCATGGGCGATACCGGCAGCCTGGCACTTGGTGCTGCGGTAGCGGTGCTCTCGCTGATGATCAAGAAAGAATTGCTGTTACCGATCGTCTGTGGCGTGTTTTTCGTGGAATCGCTCAGTGTGATTCTGCAGGTCAGCTACTTCAAATACACCAAACGCCGCACCGGTGAGGGCAGGCGCATCTTCCGAATGGCGCCGCTGCACCACCACTACGAACTCCAGGGCTGGCACGAGGCGAAGGTCGTCGCGCGCTTCTGGATCGTGAGCATCCTGCTCGTTTTGTTCGCCTTCGTCAC
>CAZTEZ010000387.1:1753-3179 GCA_964611815.1 uncultured Bacteroidia bacterium
TTAAACTCCGATGAATACCACGCCATCACATACCGCCCATCTGAATGCGCAAGCCGGTGCTGGCCAGCGTCTCGTGGTGCTTGGTGCCGGCGAGAGTGGCGTCGGTACGGCGATACTCGGGCAGAAGCTGGGCTTCGATGTGTTCGTCTCGGAATACGGCCAACCAAAGCCTAAGTTCGCCGAAGAGCTTGAACGCGAGGGCATTGCCCACGAGCTGGGGCAGCACACCGAGGCCCTGATTCTGAATGCCGACCTCTTGATGAAATCGCCGGGTATTCCCCCGGAGGCGCCCATCGTTCAGCAGATTCGCGCGGCGGGCATCCCAATCGTTTCCGAGATCGAATTCGCCAGCCGCTACACCACCGGCAAAATCATCGCGATTACCGGCACCAACGGCAAAACAACGACCACCACCATGACTTACAACATCCTCCGCGATGGCGGCCTGGATGTGTGCATGGCGGGCAACATCGGCAACAGTTTCGCTCGGGAACTCGCCCAGCGTGACTACGATTGGTGGGTGCTGGAAGTCAGCAGCTTCCAGCTGGAAGACATTGACACTTTCCGTCCGCACATCGCCCTGATTCACAACCTGAGCCGCAATCATCTGAACCGCTACGACGGCTTGATGACGGCCTACGGCGATGCCAAAATGAATATCACCCGCAACCAGATGGCTGAGGACGTGCTCCTGTACAGCCTTGACAGCCAAGACCTTGTCGCAGCCGTCGAGCGCCACAGTCTGCGCGCAAACCGCATGGGTTTCAGTATGGTCAAAACTGAGGCCCCTGTGTATTTCGATTTGGCCACTTCAACCATTCACTTCAATATCCACTTTAACTCTGAAACTATGGCACGTAAACGTTCCATCACCAAACGCCTGCCCATCGACCTCAACGTCGACGGCAAGCACAATCGCTACAACGCGATGGCTTCGGCCACCATCGGCTCACTGCTCGACATCCGCAAGGAGCGCGTGCGCGAGAGCCTCTCTGAATTCCGCAACGCCGACCACCGGCTCGAAAACGTGACGACCGTCAACGGGCGCAAGTTCGTGAACGACTCGAAGGCGACGAATATCAACGCGACCTGGTTTGCGCTCGAGAGCATGAACAGCAAGGTCGTCTGGATCGTCGGCGGCGTCGACAAGGGCAACGACTACGGCATGGTGCTCGACCTCGTGAAGAAGAAATGCCACACGGTCGTCATGCTCGGGCGCGATGCCAAGAGCGTTGAGCGCATCCGCGCCGCGTTCGACGGCCACGTTGAGCAGCTTTACCACGCCTACAGTATGGAGGAAGCGGTGCACAAGTCGTACCAGTTCGCCGGGGAAGGCGACACGGTGCTGCTCTCGCCCGCCTGCGCCAGCTTCGACATGTTCGAGGACTACGAAGACCGCGGCAACCGCTTCAAGCGGGTGATCCGC
>CAZTEZ010000388.1:0-3172 GCA_964611815.1 uncultured Bacteroidia bacterium
TGCCGGCAACCTCGTCGACCCCTTCACCGGCGAGGGCATTGGCAATGCGATGCTGAGTGGGCAGTATGCCGCGCAAGTTGCCCTCCAAGCGATTGAACTCAAGCGCTTTGATGCAACCCAATTAAAGCCTTACGACAAGATGGTGTACGACCGCCTGTGGTCAGAGCTCAGCCTCAGCCGTCGGCTGCAGAGCCTCTTGCGCTACCCCTGGCTGTTCAACTTGGTCGTTAACCGCGCGCAAAACAACCCGACGCTGCAAGAGACGATCACCGCGATGTTCGAGGATGTGGATCTGCGGGCGAAGTTTCGCAGTCCACGTTTTTACGCTAAGCTGTTGTTCAACATCTAATGTGACTGCGCCCCCATTCTTGCACCAGGTAGAAATGAATATGGTGCATTATGCACTAAGTTTGTAGTATGAACAAACAACGACGGCTATTTTTCCTGGCGGGGATGCTCGTGATCATCCTGGTGGTGTTGGCGGTGGGCAACCTCGGTGAGGGCAGCATCGACCCAGAGCAGTACAAAAGCGAACTGCGAAAATCGCGCGAGGAGAAAGACCAGCAACTGAAAACCAGTCCGGAATCCGCCATTCCGGCGAGCCAGCGCGTGGAATTCGAAGGTCTCGAGTACTTCTCGCCCGACCTATCGTTTCGTGTGCGTGGTACCTACATCGCCGAGACGGGCGCGCATGGGCAACCGCTCGTGGCGGGCAATAACGTCGTAGAGCCGGCGGGCGAGGTGAAGTTTGAGCTGAAAGGCCAGGAATACACTTTCAAGGCCTACTACAACCGCGGGCCCGAGCAAAAAGACGAGCTTTTCATCCCGTTCACTGACGAGACCAACGCTAAGACGACCTACGGCGGGGGCCGCTACCTGAACGCGAAAGTGGACGGCAACCAGGTGGTGCTGGATTTCAACCGCGCCTACAACCCGACTTGCGCTTACAACCCGACCTACCTTTGTGTGATGCCGCCCCGCCAAAATGCGCTAAAAATACCGGCGCCGGTGGGGGAGAAGAACTACCCGCTGGAGTTGCATTAAGAAAACCGGCACCCCCTCTCGGGAGCGCCGGTCGCGTTGGTTCAAGTCAAGTCTTTAGTGCGGCTGGCGATCAAGCTTAGAAGTTGATCTGCAGCGCGATATTGTAGTTGCGGCCGAAACCGTAGAAGCCACGGGCGGTGGCACGGTTATGGTCGCTTCCGTCCTGGGCCTCCATGATGTACTCGGTGTCGAGCGCGTTGATAAGGCTCAGGCGCAGTTGGCCCTCCAGCTTGTCGCCAATCGGGAACGTGAAGCCCGCGTGCAAATCAAGCAGTGTGTAGCTGGGCAATTGCCAGGGCTGGGGCGCATCGGTGGGGTTGCCAGCGGCGTCTTCGGGCTGTACATCGCGTGACTCGGGGCTAAAATTGGCAAACAGGTTGTCGAAATACGTTACGTCTGCAATCGTATAAAACCAAGTTGTGGGTTGCCAGCGTAAACCCAGCGCCGCAGTGGTCTGCGCTGCATCGCCGACCCGAACGTCGTTGAGGTAGAGGTTGAACGTATCGAGCTCCAGGGTCTCCTCGTTTTGCACCACCGCCGTTACATCGTCCGTCCAGCGCCAGTCACCGACGGATAATTGACCAGTAAGCGTGAACTGATCGAGCAGTTTGGCTTCTACTTCCAGCTCAACCCCCATGTGGTTGGCCGAAATCCCCGGCAGGCTAATCAGGTCGATCGACCCGTCGGCGTTGGTAGCCGGCACACGGTAGCCCTTGTCGTCCCAGATGGTGTAATACCCGTTGATGTTGGCAACCAGATTTCGCAGACGCAGGCCATAGCCGAGTTCGGCAGAAGTCACTTTTTCGTTTTCGGGATCAACAACAGTCTGGTGCGAGCCGCGTTCGTTCAGGAACACAAATCGGAAGTAAGGCGGGCGCTCAAAATACCCACCGTTCGCGAAAATGTTGTGGTAATCGCCGATCTTGAAGTTTACCCCCGCTTTGGCGGTGTAGCCCAAAAAAGATAAGACGTCCGATTCAACCTGTGGAGCACCATCTTCGAGTATAGAGGCGCCTTCAGGACTCATGATTTCAGTTCGTTGGTACCAACTGTTCGAAACCGCACCCGACACGTAAGCCGTCAGTGATTCGGTCTCGAATTCGCCGGAGGCAAATCCACCGAGGTAGTTGATCGAAGTTTCGTAGTGGTAAGCCACTTTGTCGCCTTTATACTGAATGCGGCCGTTTTCGATTTGCTCGAAGTTGCCGTCCTGGTCAACAAACTGAATCGTCTGGCCCTCGTCGTAACCTGTTTCGATGTAGTAGTCGCCACCAAGCAGGTTGCGCACATCGCGGTAGTGCTCAGAGTTGTAAACGCGGCCGTCAATGCCACCGGTGATTTTGAAGTTATCACCGATGCCCTGCTCGTAGACGCTCATGATGCCGTACCAGTTGTGGTTGTTCCAGCTGTTGCGCAGGATGCTGTACGCGCGGTTGCTTTCGATCACATCAGCAATTCGGCCTTGCTCGTCATATACGTAAGCGATGTCGGCACCGTTGACGTTGTTGGCAGCAAAGGCATCGAAGTTCATCTGGTCATTGTAAGCCGGGTCGTTATTCAGGCGGTTGCGTGTGCCACTCAAGTCGGTGTCGCTCAATGTACCAGAGCCACCACCACGGCCCCAAGAGCCGTAAACAGAAGTCACGAGTTTGCCATTTTCATTGACGAGGAAGCTGTGCTGGAGGGCAGTTTGCGGCTTATGGTAGAAGTTCACGCGCTCGTGCTCTACCTGGCCGTTCCAGTAGCCCCAGTTGGGGTTATAGGTGTTGTCTTTTTCATCCCACACCTCGCCGAAACTTTGCTGATAGAGGCGTTTGCCGTGCTCTTGCGGGGCGCCAAACATGTAGAAAGTCAGCAGGTTGCGGTCACCGAGCTCTTTGCTGAGCGAGAAGAAGTAGCTCCAGGCATCGACGTACGTCTGGTCGATGTAACCATCGCCAGCCGAGCGGCTGCCGATGAAGCTCGCTGACAGGCCGTTGTCCATGCGGCCGGTGTTCAGGCCAACGGTCACTTTGTTGTAGATGCTTCCAGTTTCGGCAGTCACGCAGCCGCCTTTTTCCATGTCGGTGGTCTTCGTAACCATGTTGATCGTGCCGCCTACTGAGTTGATCGCCAGGCGTGTGGCACC
>CAZTEZ010000389.1:0-3168 GCA_964611815.1 uncultured Bacteroidia bacterium
TTCGTGCACGTCGAAAACCAGAACGCCGGACAGCTGACCCCCGAAGAGCTCGCCAAAGTGCGTGCCTAAGCATCTGAATATGAATTTGTAGCAGAAGCGGACGAGGCGATTCGCCACGTCTGAAGCGAGCGTCACACTCGCATCTAACGCGTCCCAGGAGCAGGGGCGCGTTTTTTTGTTTTTTATGGCCTCACAAACCCCAGTCGCTCAGCCCCTTCAAGGCATCGTGGGCAGTCATGTCGATCTGCACGGGGCACACCGACGCATAGCCGTTTTCCAGCGCCCAGATGTCCGTGTCCTCCGCCTCATCGTCGAGCGCGAAGTTGCCCGTGAGCCAGTAGTAATCGCGGCCGTAAGGGTCCACGCGATGGTCGAACTGCTCTACCCATCGGCCTTTGGCCTGGCGCGTGATGCGAATGCCCTTGATCTCGTCCTTGGGTAAATCCGGGATGTTCACGTTCAGCGCGACGTTCTTCGGGAAGGGGTTCTTCAGCGCCTTTTCGATCACCTGGTGCGCCACCCACTGCGCGCCGGTGAAGTCGGCATCATGTGCGAAATCGGTCAATGAGAAGCCAATCGACGGCACGCCCTCAATCGCGCCCTCCACGGCTGCCGACATCGTGCCCGAGTACAGCACGCTGATCGAAGCGTTCGAACCGTGATTGATGCCAGAAACCACGAGGTCGGGGTTCACCGCCAGCTTGGAGCCGCGCGCCAGCTTGATGCAATCCACCGGCGTGCCAGTGCAGGCATAGCGGTGCGTTTCTTTTGATGACAAATGACGCTGGTGCAAACGCAAAGGCTTGCCGATGCTAATCGCGTGACCCATGCCCGATTGCGGGCCGTCGGGGGCCACCACGATGATGTCACCGTGTTCTTTTGCCACTTCCATTAGCGCCTGAATGCCGGGCGCGTCGATGCCGTCGTCGTTACAAACCAGGATGAGGGGGCGGGTGTTGGCCATGAGGTGATGCGTTTGAGTGCGTTGCAAAGCTAGAGAGAATCCGGCAGCTTACCCAAGCGGGCGAGGCGCAGGAATCGGGTTCGTCTATTTTTTCTAGGCGCTTAACGAACAAACGCACCAAACACAGGCTTAACATCGGTTTAACTCCAAGGAAAATCCTATTTTCGGTGCTCAACTGTTGATGCTGCCGAAGTGGACGCGCACAGCCTTGCTCATGACTGACAGCATATTCTTCTGGGTCGCCATTCTGGTCGCTGCGCTCGTCGGGCTAGTGAAGTCTTCGGAGTTCATGAATCGCTCTGCCGAACGTATCGGGCTCTCGCTTGGGGCCTCGCCCTTTGTGGTGGGCGTGGTGTTGCTGGCCTTTGGCACGAGCATGCCCGAATTGTTGACCTCAATGATTGCGATGTCCGAAGGGCAGTCTGAGATCATTATGGGCAACGTGGTGGGCTCTAATATCACGAACATCTTCCTGATCCTCGGTGTGGTCGGCCTGGTAAATGCTTCCACGATCGTCTTCAACCTCAAGCACATCCAGACTGACCTGAACTTTCTGGTCGGCTCGGCCTTTATGTTCGGGTTTATCATCATGGATGGAAAGTTTACCTGGGGCGAGGGCGTGATTTCCATCGCCGGTTTCGTCGCCTACATCTGGTACATCGCCACCAATGACCGCAGCCTGGTTGAAATCGAACTCGAAAGCCTCAGCGAAGATGAAATTGCTGCTCAAGAACGTGCAGAGGCGCGTTCGCAGCAGGTCGTTCGGGCCAAATGGAGCGACTATGCCATCTTTGTTTTGAGTGGTGGTGTATTGTTTTTCAGCGCTGAATACGCCGTACGAAGTGTAGTCGAAATGTCGGAGCAGATCGGCATCGCTACTGAAGTGATCGCCACCTCGGCCGTTGCGCTGGGCACCTCGCTCCCAGAATTGGTCGTCAGTGTCGACGCCGTGCGCAAAGACCAGCCCGAAATGGCGCTCGGGAACATACTTGGCTCCTGCGTGTTCAATATCTTTTTGGTGGCGGGGGCATCCTCGTTGTTCGGCGAGTTGACGGTGACGGACTACATCCGCACCGAGGCCTTCCTGTTCATGATGGCCGGCACACTTTTCTGTTTCTGGATTACTCGCGAAAAGCGCCTGGGCCGGTTCGACGGCGTGATTTTCCTGCTCTTTTTTCTGGTGTTCCTGGGGCGGCTGCTCGGGTTCGTGTAAGCGTCAGCGGCGACGGCTTTTTGTGTAAGTTCGTGGCCGAATCCCAAACCGAGCCCCATGTCTACCGAGATCACCGATCCCAAAAAGCGCCAGCCCAAACGCATCACCGTCCACACGCTTCAGGAAATGAAAGCGGCGGGCGAGAAGATCAGTATGCTCACCGCCTACGATTATTCGTTCGCGCGCATTCTTGATGAAGCCGGTTTGGATGTCCTGCTCGTGGGCGATTCTGCCAGCAACGTCATTGCCGGACACGAAACCACGCTGCCCATCACGCTCGACCAGATGATCTACCACGCCTCGGCCGTTATTCGCGGGATCGAGCGCGCGTTGGTGGTCGTCGATCTGCCCTTTGGTACCTACCAGGGTAACTCGAAGGCAGCTTTGAACTCTGCGATTCGCATTATGAAAGAGTCCGGCGCGCACGCTGTCAAGCTCGAGGGTGGGGAGTTCGTGATGGAAAGCGTGCGGCGCATCATTTCGGCAGGTATTCCGGTGATGGGGCACCTGGGCCTGATGCCGCAGTCGATTTACAAATTCGGGACGTACACCGTGCGCGCCAAAGAGGAAGAGGAAGCCGAGCGCCTGCTGACCGAGGCCAAACTGCTCGAAGAAGCCGGCTGTTTCGGCATCGTGCTCGAAAAAATCCCTGCCGACCTCGCCAAGCGCGTTTCCGAGAGCCTGCACATCCCGACTATCGGCATCGGCGCGGGGCCCGACACCGACGGCCAGGTGCTCGTCACACACGACATGCTGGGTATCAACAAAGACTTCTCGCCGCGTTTCCTGCGCCGCTATGCCAACCTGTACGAGGTGATGCTCAAGGGCTTTCAGGCGTATATGAAGGACGTGAAAGCCGGCGACTTCCCCGGGCCCAAAGAATCGTATTGAATTACGGCGCAGCAGACTAATAGTCAAAATCCGCTCAGTGCATTGAACTTATGCGCATCTTTAGGCGAACAGTGAACCACTGTTATAACGCCGGTGTTGC
>CAZTEZ010000390.1:0-454 GCA_964611815.1 uncultured Bacteroidia bacterium
GATGTTGCTCAGGTGCAACCGCCCGCCGGTGTATTCCAACAGGCGCAACGCCCGTTCGATGGCGATGGCCTCGGCCACGGGTGGGATGCCCGTCATGCCCAGCGCGACGGTGTTGGCGCTTTCGTTGACCTGGCCGTCGGCGGCCAGCGCAGCATCTTGCGGGGTGAGCACGACCGGCCCGTCCACAAGCTGGGTGTACTGCAAGAGCCTGACCAGCAGGCTGCTATCGGTGATGTCGCTCGTGCCATCGGAGAAGCCGATGGCACCCGCAGCACTGAGCTCGGCGATGGGCGCCATACGCTCGCCCTTGCGTCCGGTGGTGAGCGTAGCGAGAAAGTGGAAGTCGACCGGCAGCGCTTGAGTGCGGTGCTGAATCGCCAGCACGTTCTCGGCCGTGTCCAGCGTCGGGGTGCAGGTGGGTAGGGTGATGAGCGACTGAAAACCTCCGATTTGC
>CAZTEZ010000390.1:464-1306 GCA_964611815.1 uncultured Bacteroidia bacterium
GGGTGTTGAGCTCGACACCGGCGGCCGTCCAGCCGGGGCTGATGTACTCGGCGTCATCGATCACACGGTCGGCTGCGTCTGTCGGGAGTTCACCTGCAGCCGCGATTTTCGCTAGTTTGCCGTTTTCCAGCAGCACGTCAACGGTTTGGCCGTGCCACTCAGAAGCGGCGTCGATGACCTGTACCGATTGCAGCAGGGTGGTGGGCATGGGCTCGCAGACTGCCGCAAAGTTAAGCCAATTTTACGCAAGCGACGACACCTGATGCCCACAATACCGACTGAAATCTTTCGCAGGCTTGTCCTAAAACACCTCCGCCGATGCTGGTGATGGACGTACACGTATGGCGCGGGCGGTTTTACGCGCATCTGGTGGCGCCGGATGTCGAGCAGCTACACGCATTTGCGCGCCAACTGCCGTGCCGCCGCAAGTGGTTTCACAACAAACCCGGCCTGCCGCACTATGACCTCTATGGCATTTGCATCGACCACGCGCTGGATTTGGGTGCCGAGTTGGTCACCACCCGCGAGCTGATTGTGTATGCGCGGCGGTGGTATCGGTAGTAGCATTTTATGGCTTGACTAACGCTTATAGCAACTTAAAATGAGAGGATCGTCGTTTCGAGCTTGTCGAGAAACCCGAGCTAGTTGAGCGAAAAACTGACTCTACTATCCTCTCGGGTTTCTCGACAAGCTCGAAACGACGACAACACTGAAGTCTCTCATCAATTGCTGACGACGAAAATTGAAAACCAGCTTACTCTCCTTTCCGCCACTGATTGCCGCCGTCGTAGAGGTAGGTGGTGCCGTCGAAGCGCACTTCGCGGCGGTCGAACACACCGGGG
>CAZTEZ010000390.1:1316-3131 GCA_964611815.1 uncultured Bacteroidia bacterium
GGGGCGCTCAAACTGCAGCACCTCCTCGTCTGAGATCACCGAACCGCCCGTCTGCCAAGCGAGGGTAATATAATGCGGATTCACCGGCCGGCCACCACGCCCGGTGATGACGATATCCACCGGTCGGCGCACCTGGTTGGCGATGTTGATGTCCCGCACGTCTGCAGAGTTGTCGGCAATGAGCACCACACGGTCAACCGCATTACCAAAGCGGCGAATGCCCTTGATGAGCGCTTCCACGTCGTTTTCAGGTGCGTACCCGCCGTCGCCATTGTACATCGCGATTTGCATGGTCTCGATGACATCCGCCAGATTGCTCGGGCTGCCGTAGTAAATGCCGCCCGCGTCACCGATCACGAGATTGTCAGAAGACGTCTCGGGCTCTGGCTCACGGATGCCCAGCGCCTCGTTCACGTCGGTGTTGGCGAAGGGGTTCATACGCTTGCGGCGCTCGCGCATGCGTTTGTAGTTATCGCCATCGTTGAAGACCACAATGTGCTTGATTTTGTCGCGGTTCTCGGGCTGAATCGCCCAATTAAGCACCTGCGCGCCGTACTCGTACATACTGGCCGTCCAGTCGATCACGACCAGCATATTCTCCCATTCCTCCTGGCGGTCAAAGACTTTGAAGGCCGTGGAGTCCGTGAATTCGCGCTTGCCCTCGATGGTGCGCTTCACGAAATCCATCTCGCGCTTCACACTTTCGGGCAGGTTGTCGCCAATTTCTTCTTCCGGCTGAGTTTTGTACTCCGATTCTTCGCGCACCTCCGTGAACTCCCGCTTGCCGTATCGTGGCGGCGGTACGTGCTTCGGTGTGCCACTAATGGCGGGTGGGGTGCCGTTCGTATAAAACGCCACACCATGGAAAAAGCTGTGTGGGGTTTGACCGGCGCGCATCCCGGTTTGGCCCACAAGTCGCCATTCGATGTCCTTGAGCCGTTCTCGCACACCGGGTGCGCGGCGCAAAAAGTGATTCAGACGCGCCCGCATGAGCTTATCGAACGAGATGCCCCAGTCGGAGATATCCGGCGGGTGGAGCGTGTACACGACATCCACGCCCGTGATCTGCTCGACCTGCTCGGGCGTTAGGTCGGGGTCGTCGGCATGGAAAATCGCCGTGCCATAGTCGCAGCCCCAATACTTACGGCTTTCACCTGGCGCATAGTTGATGCGCTCAACGTGCACGTGTTTGAGCGGAATGCCCTCGACGACATAGGGCGGCTGTGCCACCAGCGGGGTGGCGAACAACAGAAGGAGTAAACAGCTCAGGCTCAGCTTTTGAAGGCCCATTTGAAGAAGTCGAGGACGGAGGGTTTTTTGCCGTATAGCAAGATAGCGGTTCTGTAGATTTTAGCTGCAAACCAGGTGGTGCCAACCATCGTCAGCATGAGCACCAGCAGTGACAGCAGGATTTCCCAGGTCGGTACGTCCGTTGCAGCAGCCCGCGCCATCATCGTGATGGGCGAGAAGAACGGGATGTAGCTCAATACCACCGCCAGGGTGCCGTTGGGGTCGTTGATGATGGCCCCGAGCATGACGAGCGGGATGATCAGCGGGATGGTGACATACGCCGAGAGGCTTTGCACGTCGCTCTCCTGATCGGCGCTGGCCGCGATGGCGGCGTACAGCGAGCCATAGAGCAGGAAGCCACCCAGGAAGAACAGCACGAAATAAACGACGTTGGCGCCATTGAAATTGTCGATGGCCTGCTGAATTTCGAGCGCCATCTGCTCCATGTCGTCTTGCGACATCTCCTGTTGCTGGGCCTGCATGGCCTCGGGGTTGTCGGGCATCACGAGCGGCACGACCGTGAAT
>CAZTEZ010000391.1:0-3129 GCA_964611815.1 uncultured Bacteroidia bacterium
AAGAACTCCTCCATGTCTTTGCTCGACTTCTTCTTGTCTTTGAAGTCAGTTGCAAAAGCGATGATTTGCTCGTCGCTGTGCGAAGAGCTTTCGCCTTCCAGACGGATTGTCGTACGACGCAGGGGAGCGAGGATGAATTCGACCTCATTCACACCGCCAACAAGATCCATGACTTTGCGCTCCATAACCTCGGGCTCCAGACCAGAAGAGATGATCTCAATGATCTGACGCTTAACGTCTTCCGGGTAGTTTGTTTTGTCGAGGTTAGCCTTAAAACCTTCCCAGTCCTCAGTCGTAGTAGCGAGCTCGAAGAAAGTAGAATCTTCCTGCACTTCATAGCCGTTGGTGTCCAACTCGGCGATGAGCCACTCTTGCACGTTGCGCATACGCTCGATGGCCAGGCGCTTGTTACGTGCGTAGGGGCCTTCAGGAGAAGCGAAACCTTCTAGGCGCACTTTCGTGGCGGCGTATTTCTTTTCCAGGAATTCGCCGATGTCTTTGATACTACCTTTCTCGTATTCAGAGGGCTGAATCTTCGATACATCTTGCGGGAACTGGAATTTGGCCTCCAGGGTCATGGGCACTTGTGCCTCATACTCTGCCGGAATGGTTACGAGTTTGTAGTCTTCACAAACCAGCTGTGACGTCGTGATGCAGCACTCTGCAAGGTCGATGGGGTCTAACTCAAAGGTTTTGCCTTTGCGCTCATAATAGTTTTCAGCGACCAGCGTACCACCATTCATACCTTCCTGGTAGGGTTGCTCAACGCTGATTTGCTTGGTTGCACCCAGCTTCTTCAGGTCGGGGTAGTCTTCGTAGCGCACAGATACACTCGCCATCTGGTAGGTGTTACCCTCATCTTTGATAGCGATTTGACCGCGGTAAATACCTTTTTTCTTGATGCCCGACTTCGGGGGGATACTAGCGCGAACTGTAAACTTGACAGAATCCGCGTGTACTTCGAGGGGGTTGGGTTTCACGTTGACCGTGGCGCCTTCAAAGCTCTTGCACGCAAAAAACGCGGGCAACAGCGCGACCATCAACGCATAGACTGCGATTCGTTGCATTGTGTGTTTTGTGAGTTCCATAACCTGGTTAGCAGAGGGTATTCTGGGGTTGGCCAAAGTTATAAAGTATTTTGAGATTTTAAGACCGCCCTGAGTAAATTTTGGGGGGTAAACTTGGCTTTATTGCGCCCGCGAAGCAAGTCTTGGCGGCATTTTTCGTAGCTTCGAGCATGGCCAGCAGCGTTTATTACGTACTCAAGGTAAAGGGGAAGGCGAAAATTCCGGATTATCTACAAGTTCGGGATGCCGATTTTACGCTCATTGGCTACTTCCGGCCCGGTCGCAAAAATAGCGCGCGGCGCAAAACCGATCCCAACCAGATTATTTTTGAAGCCCTGGCCGACAAAGCCACCGATTTGGATTACGGCATCGTCACTAAAATTGAACTCGATGAGCGAGAACTCTCCGAAACCGCCCAGTCCTGAAGACAGCGCGTTCCGTCGCAAACAGCTTGAGCGCAAAGCGAATCGCCCCAAATCGGAGGCGACTGAAAGTAGTGCGCCAGCAGTGGAGCCTGCCAAAACTACTGACACTGAACAGGGCTCGGCATCCAAACCTGCAAAGGTTGACAAGACGGCTGATGTGAAGGCCGACAAAAAAGCGCCTAAAGCAGTCAGGAAAAAAGAGAAGTCGAAGCCTACCTCAAAGTCAACCGCGACAGAGAAAACACGCGGACTCATTGATTTTCAGGACGTCAGCATCCAATACAGCGAGCACCCCGTGCTCGAGCACGTCGATTTTGCGATTCAGCCCGGCGAGTTCGTTTACATCGTCGGTCGGACGGGCGGCGGCAAAAGTTCGTTGCTCAAGCTGATGTATGCAGACATCTATCCCGCTGCTGGCAAGGCGTTTATCGACAAGTACTACCTCAATTTCATCAACGACAAAGAGCGGCCGTTTTTGCGTCGTCGGCTCGGAATCGTCTTCCAGGATTTTCAGTTGCTCCCAGACCGAACCGTGGCCGAGAACCTCGAGTTTGTGATGAAAGCCACCGGTTGGACGGACAAGTCGAAAATGAAGGCCCGCATGACGGAGGTGCTGATGCAGGTCGGGCTGAGCTCAAAGCTCAACAGTATGCCGCATCAACTCTCTGGCGGTGAGCAACAACGCACGGTGCTGGCCCGGGCGCTGGTCAACAACCCGGCCGTGATTATCGCCGACGAGCCCACCGGCAACCTCGACCCCGAGGTGACAACCCACATCATGGAGATTCTGATGAAAATCCACCGTTCGGGCACAGCGATCGTGATGGCCACGCACGAGCACGAACTGATTGATCGCTACCCTGCACGCGTGTTGGAGTGCCGTGACGGGCGCGTCATTGATAAGGGTAAGCCGGAGAAGAAGAGCTCCTGATGAATAGTGACTTAACGTTTCGCTGCAGCCCGTTTCAGGCGGTCATTGATCGCATCGCCCAAGCCACCCGATGGTGCAGGTTCGGCAATGATGTAGTCGAGGCGCTCTCCGTCTAATTCGCGCAAACAGCGAAACAGATTTGCAGCGGCTTCTTTCAAATCGCCGGATTTGCTGAGCGTGAACCAGGCATGGTGCATGGACTGTTTCATCGGCAACTTGCTGAATGCCAGCACGCCCACGCGCTCGCCTTTGTGGCTGTTGTAGTCTGGGCAAAGCTCGTAAGGGTCACCGATTTTGATGGGCGTTTTCGTCGCGTAATGGCGCGAGAGTTGCCCGGGTGCACGCGGGTTATCGGTGCTATGCGTTTGTACCTCAACCTCTTCCAATACCTTTTTCAGCTCGGTTTCCGTAATAGCACCCCGCCGGAGAATAGTCGGCAGGTCATCACTCAAATCCAGGATGGTCGACTCCAGGCCAACATCGCTTGGGCCGCCGTTTAGAATGTACTCGAGCTGTTCACCCAGCTGGTCGTCAACGTGTTGCGCGCTGGTCGGCGAGACGTAACCAAACGGATTGGCACTCGGCGCAGCCAACGGAAAGGTGAGCGCATTGAGCAGCTGCAACGCCAGCGGGTGTTTGGGGATGCGCACGGCCACCGTCGGCAAGCCGCTGGTGGCGAGCTCCGGCACGCGCTCGTTTTTGGGCA
>CAZTEZ010000392.1:0-3128 GCA_964611815.1 uncultured Bacteroidia bacterium
GATCAGGCCCTCGGCTTCATCGACGTTATCTGCACTCGGGTACTGCTTCACGTACGTTTTGAGCGACGACAGCGCATCGGGATAGTACTTCTGCTGAAACGAGAGCTTGCCATAGTTGAACAGCCCAGCTTGCGTGAAGGCTGGCTTTTTATCGAGCTGCGTCGCCCGGCGGAAGGCAAAGCGCGCGTCGTCGGGGCGGTCGGTGGCCATGTAGCTGAAGCCCAGGTAGTAGGCCGAGCCCTGCGCAGCGGTATCGCTGCCCTCCACTACCCGCTCGAAGTGCTCGATGGCTTGGTCCCAGCGTTCGAGCTGGTAATTTGCCATGCCGGTGAGGTAGAGCAGGTTCTCCGTCGGTCGGGTCGTCTGGTCGAACGCCGCCCGGAAGTATTCGAGCGACTCTTTGTACTTGCCCAGCTCGTACATCGCCGTGCCGATCTGCTGGTAAATCAGCGGCTTTTGCTCGTAGTTTTCGTCGCGCCGCAGGAGCTCCTGACCGTACTTTTCCAGCGCTTTGTACTCCTCCTGCTTCAACAAAATGCTCGTAATGTAGACCGGCACCTGCAGACTGTACTCCTCCGATTTTTCGATGCCCTTGAACGCCCGCAGCGCCTGGTCTTCGCGCCCGAGATTCAGCTGCACGATGCCGTAATAGTAGTTCGCGCGGTCGTGATACGGCCCCAGCTTGCGGGTGAGCGGCTCCAGAATCTCGGCGGCTTTTTCGCGCTCGCCGCTTTTGAAGTAGCTGTAGCCGAGCATGAACTGGCGGTCTTGCTCGGTCTCCTCATCGAGCGCGTCTGCGCTGATTTGCTCCAGCGTCTGTTGCGCGTCGTCGTACTTGCGTTTGATGAAATCGAGCTTGCCACGGTAGTAGCGCGCATACGCCACCTTGCTATGGGCGGGGTAGGTGGCCACGAATTCGTCGAGCAGACTCTCGGCGTTGTATTTCAGCAGATGGTAGGCGCTCAGCGCGCGGTAATACGCCGCCTCGGCGACTTTCAGCTGGGTTTCGGGCCGGTGATAGAACGCGTCGGCCTCTTCGATATACTGCTCAAAATGCTGCTGGGCGGCCTCGTACTGCGCGTGGGCGAACAGCTCTAGGCCTTCGTTGTACTGCCGCTCGGGCGGCATCATCTCCTCCAAATGCTGGGCGACCAGTCCCTGGCCTGGGAAAAAAGCAGTCAGGGTGCAGAACACTGCGAGGATACAGAACGAAACACGAAAAACAGCGGACGACAGTCGATGCATGGTTGAAGCGGCTTGCATGCCGGGCACACACCCGGTACGACGAAACTAACGTACAAACCGCCTGCTACTGTGTGCACGGCCCGCTGTTTGCGCACATACCGAACTTGTGGTTGGGGTGGGGGGGTGAGTAGCCTGCAGATCAAGGCGTTTGAACCAGGCTTATGGAATAGACCCAAACAAAAAACGCGCCCCGGAAGCCCTGTGGCGCGTTGCGTCCAGTGTGTGTTGAGACGGGAATGCGTTGTGCAGTTGAGGCGATCAGCTGCCTAGCAGCTCGTCGACTTTCGAGGCGATTTTGTCGCCAGAGACCTTGTCCGATGAGCCGTAGTGCGCTACGACGTAGCCGTCTTTGTCGACGACGAACTTGTTGAAGTTCCAGCCGACTTTCGCGTCGATGCGGCCGTTCTGTTCTTTGCTCGTCAGGTACTGATAGAGCGGGTGGGTGTCGCTGCCTGTCACCGAAATTTTGCTGAACATCGGGAAGCTCACGCCGTAGTTTTTCTGACAGAACGATTGAATCTCTTCGTCAGAGCCCGGCTCCTGGCCGCCGAAGTTGTTGGCCGGGAAGCCCAGGATGACCACGCCGCGGTCTTTGTTCGCTTCGTAATATTCTTGCATGTCGGCGTACTGGCCGGTGTAGCCACACTTTGAGGCCGTGTTGACGATGATCAAGACCTTGTCTTTGTATGCATCGAGGCTCTGCTCGTCGCCTTCCAGGGTGGTCATCTTGAAATCGTGGATGGATTTGTCGGGGGTGTTGCTCATGGCTTCATCGTCGGCTACGGTAGGGTTGCTCATGCCGGCACAGCTCACGAGAATGAGCGCCAGCGCAACGGAAAACAGTGATAGGTAACGCATAATGGTAGAGTTTGAGGTCATCACGTTGAATAGGACTAATACCGCGTTGGCAGCGAAAGAGTTTCGCTACTAAGCGTTTAAAGCAGTTTTTCAATCTTCTTTTTGACACGCCCGGCGGTGGGCTTGGTGAACGGGAAAAAGTAGTCCTTCACCCGACCTTCGCGGTCGATGAGGTACTTCTGAAAATTCCACTTGGGCGACATGCCGACCTTGCCGTTCTTCTTCTTGTTTGAGAGGTACTCGAACAGCGGGTGCTTGCCGCTACCTTTCACCTTGATTTTCTCGAAGACCGGGAAGTCGACGTTGAACTTCAAGTTGCACACATCGGCAATCTTCTGCTCGTCTTTGTACTCCTGATTAAAACTGTCCGACGGAAACGCCAGCACCTCGAAGCCCTGGTCTTTGAACTCGTCGCGTAGCTCTTTTAGCTGCTCGTACTGCGGCGTAAACGCGCATTCGGAAGCGGTGTTAACGATCAAGAGCACCTTGCCCTCGAAGTCTTTGAGCGAACGCGGCTTACCGCCCAGTTCGTTGAGTTCGAAGTCGTGGACGGTTTTGAAGCGAGGCGATGCGGTCGTGTCATTCGACATAAATGCAGATAGGTAACAGTGTTGTAGGGTGTTGCAACACAGTAGTATTGAATGCAGTTCCAAATGATCTTTCGCCTGATCCTACTGTTTTTCAGGCGCCCAAGCGGAAGCATCTGCAACACCATCCCACAGGCGCTCGCGTGCAGCGATGGCCGCCAGGGCGGTGGCTTCAACGTCGGCGGCTTTCTGGGTGTCGTCGCCTATCAGCGCCGCGATCAGCTTGAGTGCCAGCGGCCCATGCTCGTCGCCGTCCAGTTCGATGTGGCGTTCGAGGTAGTATTTGAACAGCCCAAACTGCCCGGGCTTTTCTGCCGCCAGTTGGTCGACGAGGCTCGTAAACATATCCGGAATCACCTCCTCGCGCCCAAACGTAAAGGCTGCGGCGATTTTGTGCAGCTCGTCGGCTTCCACGAGTGTCAGCGTGTGCTGCACGAA
>CAZTEZ010000393.1:0-3122 GCA_964611815.1 uncultured Bacteroidia bacterium
CGCACGAATGGCGGCGTCCACCGTGAGCAGCAGCTCGAAGATGTGATCGTCGCCCGGATAAGTGCTCTGGATAATGAAAATGTCATTGCCGCGGATCGACTCGCCGAAGCTGGGTTGCATCTCGCCGTCTTTGAAGCGGCGCAGTTCCAGTTCGCCCAGTTCGGTGCCATAGGCCTCTGCAATGGCAGCAGCGACCGTTTGAGAAGCACTGCCTGCGAAAAGTTGTAGTCGACCGCCCATAGCTTGTGTTGTTCTGTTGGTGTGCGCGTTGAAGATGAACCGAGATAGCGAAAATAAAAAACCCAGGGCGTTTTTCCCTGGGTTTTGTCTCAAGACTGTTGCCCGAAGAGGATTCGAACCCCTACAAGCAGTACCAAAAACTGCGGTCCTACCATTAGACGATCGGGCAGTGTTACTTTCAAAACGGGTTTGAGACCCTTTTTGTTTGCAACGGATTGCAAATTTAAGGCGAAAAGAAAATGGATGCAAGGCCTTTGTCGAGTTTAAAGCCGAGCCGCAGATTCAGCCTGGGGGTGTGGAGGCTTTTGCAGCCCGGCAGTTGCATTGAAGTGGAGTAGCGCGTACTATGCGGCTAAGCGCATGCGCATAACCCGGAACTGCCGCTTCGGGCTTCCTGTTCGGTTGTCAAGGTCATTGTTGCCAGTCCCTGCTCATGAAAACGGAAGACTTCCAGGTCTACATCGACTTCATCCTCGACCAAATCGTCGGCTTCATGCCGCGCTTTTTGGGTGGCATTTTCGTGCTGCTGATCGGCTGGTGGCTCATCAAGCAGGCCACGCGGGTTGCGGATAAAATCATGAAGCGCCGCAAGGTGGAAGACACCCTGCGCGATTTCTTCAAGACCATCATCCGCATTGCGCTGTGGGTGATGCTGGTGACGAGCGTCGTGACGATGATCGGCATCGAGACCACTTCTGTGCTGGCGCTGCTGACCTCCATCGGCGTGGCGGTGGGCCTGGCGCTGAGTGGAACGCTACAGAACTTCGCAGGAGGGCTGCTCATTTTGCTGATGCGCCATATTAAAGTCGGCGACGAAGTAGAAGCGCAGGGCCACACCGGTATCATTGAGCGTATCGAGCTCTTTTACACGATACTCATCACTTGGGATAACGAAAAAGTGATTTTGCCCAACGGCCCGCTGTCGACGCAGGTGGTGAAAAACAACACCGCCCGGCCTTTCCGTCGCCTGAACATCCGGTTGCGGTTTACGTACGGCTACGACCTGGCCGAAGCGCGCGAGCGCCTGCTGACCATCCTGCGCGCCGACGAACGCGTCTTGCAGGACCCCGCGCCTTATGTTATCGCCGACGACCTCTCGAAGGATGCCATCATGATGCTCGTGCGGGGCTACGTGCTCCAGGATGACTTTTATTTATGTCTGTGGGAACTGACCGAAGAAATCCACGAGGAGTTCAAGGACGACCCGCAGGTGTTCCCGCCGCCGAAAATGGATGTGCAGATGAAGCAGCGACAAGTGCTCAAGCGCCAGTTGCCCAGCGAGCTTTCCGATGCCGATTTCCCCGGCGAGCCGGAGTTGTAGGGAGTAAGTTGCTGGCGCATACAGCGGTCGCCAGTGCTTTTTTTATTTTGAAGATGGGCTGCAAAGCATCGGAACTTCTTTTAGTTTAGTAGCCAAAACTTCGTTTGTGCTATGAAAGCTCCCCTTTTAATCTTACTGCTCGGCATCCTGTTGACTTCCAGCTGTGTTCACGCACAGGAGTCTGAACTGGTGTTCGATAACACTTTCTATTTCGAGCGTACCGATCAGCTGAAGTATAACGCGATGCTCAGCGATGTGCCGCCGGATGCGGCCGAAAAAGGGATTGATGCCGCCCGGGCTTATATGGCCAATACCGAATTCCAGGAGTTTATGCTGGTGACCTTTGCCGGAGAAGCCGCCGAGGTGAGTGAAGCCAAATTGCAAGAGCAGGTCGACCGCGTTGAAGCCAAGAACGAAAAGGTATTGCGGGCGGAAATCATCGAGATCAACGGCCAGCGCTGGATGATGATCAAGACTTTCGCCAGTGACGAAAAAACCTCCCGTATCACGTTTCAGATGAAATCCGGTGTCGGTGAGCGCACCTACAGCATCGTTTACAGCTACACGGGCGACGAAGCCGTAGAGACCGAAATGGCAAAACTGCTGCTCAGCTCGCCCCGCATCCGCGAAGACGGTGAGGGCGAGGATTTTTATGAGTGACAAGCCTTTGGTGGCGTGATCTGACTCGTTACCTCATGAGCGATTATTACGTGTAGGTCCTTCGTCGCAAAGCTCCTCAGGATGTAAGTATTTTTTCTGCAACTAATCGGCCGGTACATCCTGAACGCAGTGAAGGACCTCCACGACTGATGGCAGCTGTAGGTCCTTCGGGCTACGCCCTCAGGATGTAAGTATTTTTAGTGCAACAACTAATCGGCCGGGACATCCTGAACGCAGTGAAGGAGCTCCACGCGTGATAGCAGGCGTAGGTCCTTCGTCGCAAAGCTCCTCAGGATGCAGCGAATTTTAGTTCCCCCAGCGCACGAGCGTCTTGCGCAGCTCGGGCTCAATTTCTGTAAGCGCGTTGAAGAGCTGCTCGAAGTCCTCGAGCACGAAGTACACGGTCTGGTACTCGTGCGTGAGGTAGTGCAGGTTGAACATCATCGGGATGCTGAAGGGCACCCGCAAGGGGATGTCGCTCTCGACGCTGTACACCGCCTCGCCCGGCGATGAGGTGAGCCCCGCGCCGTAGACCTTCAGTCGTCCAAACTCTTCGATGAGCCCGAACTCGATGGTGAACCAGTACAAACGCGAGAGCAGCTTGATGGCCAGCGGGTTGTCGATAAACTGCATCGCCACCCGCGCCAGCTCTTCGAGGAAGTGCACGTAATCGGGCTCGGTCAGCAGCGGCACGTGGCCGAAGATGTCGTGGAAAATATCGGGTGCCTCAACGTAGTTAAGGTCTTTTTTGCTGCGCACCCAGGTGGTGGCCGGAAACTTGCGCTGGTTGAGCAGCCGGAAGAACTCGGCGTCGGGCACCAAGCCTTCCACGACCTCAATCTGCCAGCCGATGAGCGTGTTGAGCCGGCGGTTCAGCTGGTCGACGCGCGGCAACTCCTGG
>CAZTEZ010000394.1:0-3117 GCA_964611815.1 uncultured Bacteroidia bacterium
CCTAGGGTGTCCGAAATCCACCACGCATTTAGCGGGGTATCGTTCGGCGAGTTGTGTTTACGGTAGTACTCAAACACCGTCGGGAACTCGGGCGGCTGGCGTAGATTAAGCCCGGTGTTGGTGTACTTACCCGTCATGGCCACCACGTGTCCATTGAAGTGGCCGGTTGGGCCCTGGGCATATCGGAAGTTGCGGTAGAGCGTGCCGAAGTTTTGCAGCGGCTGGCTTTGGGTCAACGTGGGCGTGGGACGCAAGCCTTCGGCATCAGATTTGGCACCGTTCAGCAAAAACGGAAACAAGTTGCCCCGATCTTGTTGTACAGATTCGATGTTGCGAATGCCACCCGCGAGCATGCAGAATACCACGTGACCCACCTTTTTGTTGGCGGTTTTGGCGAACAGGCTCCCGCTGGGCAGAATGTAAGGCGCGGCAATGGTGCCGGCCGTGGCCAGCCCGAGCGTCTTCAGAAACTTGCGCCGCGAAATTGCGCTGGTGTCTTTGGGCGTGTTGTTGTTGCTCATATTCTTTGAACCAAGATTTACTTGATTATTAATGATTTCCAGGATTCAGTACTCTCCAATACGTTGTGTTTCGACCTGAATAAGTTAGTGCTCGTTTTCTTCGGTTTTCAGCGGATGTTCGGGGCATAACAAAATCCTTTAATCTTGTCTGTAATCCTGAAAATCCTGGTTCAAAACTTAATAATACCGATACTCATTCGAGGTCAAAAACGCGAAATAGATGTCCTCGACCGACATCTCCGAGTCTTCGGTGATCATCTTGACCATGCCGTGTCGCTCGTATTCAGTAGGGGGACGCACGTAGAATTTCTCGTAGGTGGCATCTACAAACGCCGGGATGTCAGCACGCATCTCGCTGTTGCTGGGCAGCGTCACGCGCGGGTCGTTGAGGAAGTTGCGGATGATGAGCTCGACGATCACCTGCTGGTCGCCGAACGCCACCATGCCCGCCGAGAGGATGGTCAGCTCTTCGTTCGAGATCGTCTCGCCGATGAGGTCGGTGTGCGCCACTGAGATCAGTTCGAGGTTCTCTTTGGTGGCTTGCTTGTCGCCCTGCAGATTCTGCGCCTGCACGTCATTCAGCTCGTAGATGACATCGGCCTCCTTTTCGCAGCCCATCAAACTGAGCGTCATCGTGAGGGGTAAAGCGGTATATAGTAAGTATCGCATAATCGATTCCCGGTCGTAATCCGTTGAGGTGTCGGGTGTTATCGATTCACAAATTCAGTCTTGCGCATAATGGCCTGCTCCAGCGCGAAGAAGTCGCCGGTGTTCTTGTAGTTCTCTGTCAGCGTCAGCAGCTCGTCGGATGTGGGGTCGCGGAAGAGGTGGCGCTGGAACTGGCGACGCACCGTCTCGGCGTGGTAGTCGTTGGAGCTGAGCAGGATGTCCATGAAATCGTTCTTGCTCGCACCATCTTGCAGGAAGATCACCTCCTGGTTGCCGTCCACCATATTGATGCCGCGCGCGAGCTCGTCTTCAGTCGGTTGGCGCTCCAGCAGGTGCTCGAAGACCGAGATCACGAAGTTGAGTGTGCCCATGTTGATGTCGTCGTACAGGCGGTTGAAGATGATGCGCTTTTCGAGGGTTTTGAAGTCGATACTGCCAGCCGCAAAGTCTTCGTCGGCGTTTTGCAGCAAGATCATCCGGTCGAGCTCTTCTTCCACTAGCGGACGGAAGGGCGCGTACTGAGGCAAAGTCAAGAGTTGTTCGAAAGCATCGATTTGTTGCTGCATGGCCACGCTATCGGCGTTGTTCAGCATATCGGCCACCAGGCGATCGTAGAGCAGCTTTTTGTGCTGAGGCGCGGCGAGTAGCGGTTGCAGAAACGCATCGCGGGCTTCGAGCGACATGCCGCCGTTTTGCAATTGAGTGATGTGCTGATTGGCCTCTGCCTCAGAGGGCTTTCGCCCGTAGGCCGCGATGTAGCATTTCGTGACATAGCCTTTCACTTCAATGTCGCTGTAAAGCGCATCGGGTGGGGGCTCATTGTCGCCAACGACGGTGGGATTCACGTCATCGTTGTTGCAAGCCGATAGCAGCAATAGCAACACAAACGAACTGATCAGGTAAGCAGAGAAGCGCATGCGGGGTCGTTTTTGTAACGATTGGTCTTCTTGGCAATCTAAAATACGTAACTTTCACTTACTACCATCGGCTGCTCAACTGTTTTAAACTCAACTAGTAACATGACACAAAATGAACTGATTGCCGATAGCAAACGACGAATGGATGGACACATTGCAGTTGCCACAAACATCTTGCCAAACGTGCCCGCAGAGCGCCTCAACCAGCAGCCCGAACCGGGCAAATGGAGCATCGCGCAGGTGCTGGAGCATATTCTGATCACGCTGGATTTGTATTACAGCAAAATTGACCCGGCGGTCGCGCGCGCGCAACCTGCCCAGAATCATGAACAGCAGGTGTACAAAATGGGCTTCATCGGCGGGCAGATCGTCAACTGGATACAAAACCCGAAGCGGAAGTTTCCGAAGTTCAAGCTCATTCAGCCCAAACCGGCTGATGCACCCGAACCCATCCCTGCGAGCATCGTCGACGACTACCTGGCCGCACTCGCCGACTTCCAGCAGCGTTTGGACACCTGGGCACAGTATGACCTGCGCAAAACGCGCTTCCCGAACCCGCTGTTTAGTCCGCACAAATTTCAGCTGGGCGATGCCATCCTCGAGCACGTGATTCACTTCGAACGGCACTGGCAGCAAATCCACCGCACGATTGAAACCTTGACCCTGCAAAGCAGGGCTTGACCTTCAACCGAGCCTCGTGCTCAGTTTTTGCAGAAACATGCGGTTTGCTTTTCGCCAGTTCGTATCTTGAATTAGCATCTTCTCTTACCCATATGCCTGACCCTCAGCCCGACTCCCAGCCTACGCAGCGGCAAGTGCTCGCCGATGCGCACGAACGCGTAAAAGCTCACTTGTCGCTAGCCAAAGCCGTTTTGCCCGACCTGACAGATGCCGAGCTTAACTTTAAGCCCACACCTAAAGCCTGGAGTGTGGCTGAGGTACTTTCGCATTTGCTGCAGAGCATGCACGCGTATTCCGAAAACATGGCCCCCGCCGTGCGGGCTGCCCCT
>CAZTEZ010000395.1:0-3109 GCA_964611815.1 uncultured Bacteroidia bacterium
GTGACCAGTTGTTTGGCCGGGCGCGCGGCCAGCGCCGGGCTTGCCACCAACAGCCAGGGCTCCTTGGCGGCACGGGCGCTCTGCGCGCTCGCCGTCGAGCGCGCGCGCTGGCCGCAGACACCTTTGGCGCAGCGGCCCTTGGCGGGCGCAGGCGCACCAGCACGATCAGCGCCTGGAGCGAGTTGCTGCGCACCCACGCACCAATGCCCAAGCAGGCCGGCGTCGTGCTCGCCGGCTGCAACAAGGTCCTGCAACTGATCCAATGGTGCTTCGGGCGCAGGTAGTCACGCCCGCGCACGCAGCCCCCCGCGAACCCCTCTCAAGCGCCTGTTTCTTTTCGGGTAAACCTGGGGATACCTAAGCTGCTGGCGCCGTTGTTACCCACTTTCCGGAAACACGCGTGCAGCGCACCGGAAAATCGGTTTCCAGTCCCCCAGGAGGCCGATGTCGGTCGCATACGCTGCTACCACCGCTCAGAATGGGCTTCCGTTGGGACTTGACAATTCCCCAAGGCGAACGGATATTAGGAGGAAGGCGGTTGGATTTCCAATCTTTATGTTGCATACCAACCACTTGCATCACCCCAAAACGCGGCCGTGAGCAAACGGCCTGTGGGCATTTGCCCTTCATCCGTGCGTGGACTACTGACCCATGAGCCAAGGTAACGTCGCCATAGAGAGCATCGGCAGCGTCATTAGTGCGACGATCGATGTTCTGGTAGAAGCAAATCCCGATGACCCGGAGACCGGGGAACGCGCCCATTCCGTGCGCTACGCACTGGTTCAATTCGTCAACCTCGCTGTGAGCGTCAGTAGCGACGGAACACAGGTGAAACCGGACGGCGATAGCGCGCCGATGGGCTCCACCGAAGACATCGAGGTCGCCGGCAACCAGCTTCTACGTGCCACCACGGGATTGGTCGCGGATCTTGAGAATGCCGGTTTTCTCGACGAGCTGAAACAATTGCACCATGCGATCGCCGGCCTGGCGGTATCGATTGCCCGCTTTGGTGCCAAGCTCGAAAGCTTGGAGCCCGTGGCCAATGCCTTCGCTGCGCTGGCCGACGAGACCCACGAGCCCGAGCGCCTGGCAACGCTCGGCTACTTGATGGAGGAGACGCTAACGGCCTTCGGCCCGGGCGTGGATTCCGGCATCGAACCCACCGAATCGTCGCGCCTGATGCACATCGCGTTGAGCAGTATCGCCATCCGCAGTCACGACACCCAACTGATGGAGTGTGCCTTCGACCGAATGGCGGAACACACGCCGGCAGACCTGCAGGCCTTCCTACGCGAGGCTGTTGAAAAAATGGACCAGGCCGGCCACCCCGAAGAGGTTCAGGCGGTAATCCGGGCCTACCACGAACGACATTTTCCGCGAACCACCCGTTGACCGATTCCGGAGAAAAAGCGTCAGAGCCTGAGGTATCCCCACAACAATTTCGCGCCGGACTGTTCATTCTTGCAGTAGTGCGTCGTGGTCGTCCGCGACTCACTGATCCAGTGGTCCGATGGCGTCGGCGAGCGCCGCGACGCTCTCGCGACAGTGCGCCAACGTCAGGAGCAGCCGAGCGAGGAACACCCGCGAGTACTCGCGGCGCTTGTACAGTGCCAACGGTCTACGTTGGGCCTCGAATACAAAAACCCTCAAGAGGTATCCTGATGAAGCGCGAATTTACCCTCGAGTTCTGGCAAGACGATGGTTGGTTCGTTGGCAAGTTGAAGGAAGTTCCGGAGGTCTTCAGTCAAGGCGAAATGCTTGAAGAACTCGAAGAGAATATTGCCGACGCCTATCAGCTAATCGTGCAGGATGACGAAATAGGCAACCATCCACCTGCGCATACGAAAGGGATATTGTTGGACGTGGCATGAAACGCGGTCAGTTCGTAAAGGAGTTGATAGCCGCAGTTACCTGAAGCGTCACGGTAGCCGTCATGACATTTACGCGAATCCTGTGACCGGGAGACAGGCGCCCGTTCCGCGCCACCCCGAGATTCGCGTGAGTCTCTTTAGACTTGTTCGAAGGCAGTTGGAAGTTCCTGAGCAATGAAATGGCCCAAGAACGACACCGAGTGCCGGGGACCAGTTCGACGAGTTCCGGGCGAGTTACGAGAGTTTACTTCATTTCGGCGTTCGCCCGAAACCTATCTGAAAGAGGGTGTTGTGCCCGAAAAAAGCCGCGTAGATGCTCGACACATCGCCAGTGCTACGCTCGCACGTGTCGATGTGCTGGTCAGCTGGAACCTCAAGCACATCGTAAACCTCCAACGTATCCGTGGCTACAACTCGGCTAATTTGAAGCTTGGCTATCCCATTTTGGAAACCAGATCACCAAATGAGGTTCTGAATTACTAAGATTGAAGCAGTCACCCTAATGCGAAATGCCAGAGAGAAGATCCTCCAGGATACTGCCGGGATGTCTTGGGAGGAAGAGCGTGCATATCTTAGGACGCGCGGCAGCTTCTTTCTTAAGTTTGTCCGCCAAGTTCCCAACGATGGCGCCACCTCCATCGGTCCACTGGCTGCCAGCGCTAAGGCGCCGGCAGCCAGTGGGGCGCGGGGTTTGCCTGATGTTAGACGCACAGAGCCATGATCCAGAACGTGACGCCCGCTGATCTCGGAGAGCCGCACCTGAAGGTTGCTGGCTTCCAACTCTGGGTGCACGGGCGCCAGTTCCCCGAATCCGAGGACTATTACGATGGCAACTGGCTCCGCGTGACGGCACACTGCGGCGCATCGGGTGCGAGCGTATGGGCTCAGGGCGCGATCCTCATGGTCACGGACATCGCTGGTTTCGGCGACGCGTGCGCCACCATGCACAGAAGTGACAGCAAGGCGGCGGGCTTGGATCCCCTCGAACCCGAGCTGAGGATATCGCTCGAGGCCACTGATCGCGTTGGCCACGTGCGTGCCCTGGTGGAGATCACGCCCGACCACCTGGCCCAGGCGCACCGCTTTGAGTTTGAGGTTGACCAGAGCTATCTTCCGGGCATCATCCGGCAGTGCTCGGCGATCGTGCAGGAGTACCCGATTCGTGGCCGGTAGGATGGCAGCAGCGTCTAACAGTCAGTGGAGCGCCGGCTTCCAGCCGGCGTCGCGCGCCGGGGGCT
>CAZTEZ010000396.1:0-3104 GCA_964611815.1 uncultured Bacteroidia bacterium
CCGATTACTGCTTGAATCTTGGCACTTTGCAGCCGAGCCTTGCGGCCGGGGCAACAATTGTTATCACAAAATCGACCGCAGGGCTTTCTACTCCGCCACAGTATTCTGATGGCTTTGGCGGTGGTGGTCAGGGGGTTTGTTCTTTTAACGGCGATGATCTGATTGACCTCGCACTTTCTGGTACGCGCGTAGATGTCGTCTTGTGCCCGAGCAACACCACATTGATTCGCCAGCCCGGCATCGGCCCAGATCCTGCACCTACTCCAATCACGAGCTTGGCAGGTTGGAATAATACGCCCTGTTTTGCGAACTGCACTCTCGATTTTGGCAGTCATACGTTCTCTACGGCACCAACCCCTCCGACGATCACGATACAACCAGCCACACAGACCGTCTGCGAGGGCGAGACCGTCACATTCACCACCGACAACCTCACGGGTGGCGAAACTTATCAGTGGTATCGGGCAGACATCAAAGCTACGGCGACGAACTATGTCTCCTTATCCAACGGTGGCAATGTGACCGGTGCACAGAGTTTTGAACTCACGCTGTCGAATGTCAGTCTCACCGACGATAGCACACAATACTACTGTCTGGTTGATGATGGCTCAGGATCCTGTAGTGTGTTCACTGACGCTGCGCAGCTGTACGTAACGCCCACGCCGAGCTTCACCCTCACACCCACGCAACCAACGTGTGTGACTGACGGCTCAATTGAAGCAGCGATTGATGTGGCGAGCACCGGGCCGTATGATTTCACGATCAACCCCGACCCCAACGCGGTGGGCACGCTCACGGGCGACCCGGTGAACTTCCCGAACCTGACGCCCAACGTCAGCTATACGGTAGAAGTGACCGACGCCAATGGCTGCACGACAACGGACAACGTGACGATTGACGCTGTGCCGACTGCACCGACCCTCACCCTAACGCCCACTCAACCGACGTGCACCACCGACGGCTCAATTGAAGCGGCGATTGATGTGGCGAGCACCGGGCCGTATGCGTTCACGATCAGCCCCGACCCCAACGCGGTGGGCACGCTTACGGGCGACCCGGTGAACTTCCCGAACCTGAATCCCGGCACCAGCTACACGGTGGAAGTGACTGACGGTAATGGTTGTACTGTTTCGGTTACTGAAGTCTTGAATCCTCTTTCTGGAATCCCCGTGGCGCCATCAGCTCTGGCACTACCAGATACAATTTGTGACGGTAGCGTTGTTGTGCTTGATGTCTCCACTCCGGCAAGCGCAGCAGGATCCTTTGTTTGGTATGCATCGGATCCGACCTTAGGGGCTATTGATAGTATTGGTATGGGAGATACGACGGCACAGATTCCGTCTGTAACCATTCCTTCTGGGCCGGGTGTTTATGTTCAAACCAGTTTTTTTGTAGTCGACTCCGTCAGCCCAAGTTGTATCAGTGCACCATTCGAGGTGGACGTTTGGGTTACCAATGCTCCATTTTCGGGAAGTCCAACTTTAGACAAAACGATACTATGCGAAAATGAGCCGTTGATTATAACCGTAACCAGTGCACCTCAGTCGCCTTTTTCTCAATTTGTATTGACACCTCCTCTTGGTCCGGATATCATTGCAGTAAATAATGAATTTGATCTTACAGGTCTTGTTTCTGTGACGAACTCACCCCAGAGCTTCTTTGTAAGTGAGCAAATTATTTTTGGAAGTAATGTCTGTGCAAGTGCATTCCAAGGCACGCCAATAACAGTAGTGGCGACACCCACCACGCCCAGCGACCCGAGCACGAGTATTTGTTTGGGCGAAACGGCCAGCTTGAGTGTAGGCACCCTTCCCGGCACGATTGAGTGGTATGATAATGCAGGTTTGACTGGCGCTCCTCTTTCGAGTGGTACAAGTTTTACCACGCCGAACCTCACGGCTGATACAGACTACTACATCATCCACATCGAATCGGGCTGTACGAGTGCGGTGCGCACGGCGACCGTGACGGTGACCCCGAACCCCAGTGCGCCCAGCGTGGCCAGCCCAATTACGGTTTGTGAAAACGAGGATGTTGTGCTCAATGCCACGAGCACACCGGCCACCGGCAACACGTTGGTTTGGTACGACGACGACCCCACGACGACGGGCGTGATTGTGGGCAATGACCCACAGACGTTGACTGCAGGCACCATTGCCCCTGGATCTTCTGATACATACTATGTCCGCGAAGAGGGGAGCTGCGATGGCCCCGCTACCCCAGTGCTGGTGACTGTGAACACCAACCCGCAGCTTCAAGTGGACGCCTTCAGCGACCCAAGTTGTGGCGCTGCGGACGGCGACCTAACCGTATCGGTGGTGACCGCCACAAGTTCCGACTACACGTTCACGCTGACCAGCCCGTCCCAAACTGTTGGGCCACAACTCAGTGCAGCTGCAACGTTCAGTGGTCTGGCAGATGGCATTTACACAATCAGCGTAGAAGACGGCAATAGCTGCGTTTCCACACCCATCACGCAAACCCTCACAGAATTCTGCTGTCCAATAACTGGTGCAACCGGTATCGTAACCGATGTGACATGTACTGGCGGACCTGATGATGGCATCATCAATATTCAGCCACTACCGATCTCAGTAACGGGCCTTAACTTAGAGTTCAGTTTAGATGGTGGGCCATTTCAGTCTGGTAGCTTTTTCACCGGGCTTTCTGCGGGTAGTTACACCATCGAAGTGCGTGATGCCAACAACCTCACTTGCATCGGCTCCGGCACGGCAACCATCGACCCGCTACCGACCCTGCCGACCCCAGCAGTTGATCCGGCCAGTAGCCTCACCCAGACCATTTGCGTCGGCGAGAGCTTCGATTTCCAGCTCGACGGTCCGGCAGTATCCGGTGATTACCAGTGGTACTCGCCGGCGAGCCCGGTGGCTAACCCAGCCGCAACGCCTGTTGCCTCAGGGCAAACCGTGCAGCCAACGCCTTCGACTACCGGCTCGATTTCGTATTTCGTGCGAATAGAAGATGGCGTATGTGAGAGCGATGTGCTTGAATTCACGGGCACAGTAACTGCAGCACCCACACTCGCGCTTACTGAAACTGAATCGCTTGACTGCGCTGGCGATGCCGATGCCGAATTAACTGCC
>CAZTEZ010000397.1:0-3097 GCA_964611815.1 uncultured Bacteroidia bacterium
ACCCAGACCTTCTACAGTGTCGGCACGGACAACGCCACGGGCCTGAGCGACACCGGCACGGTGGTCGTGAACGCCATCGCGTGCGGTGCGGGCATCCCCTGTACGCCCACGCCGCCGACCGCCAGCACGCCCTGGGGCTTCACGCCAGACCCCGCACCAACAGGTGTGGTGGGCAGTTACTACCAGGAGAACGTCGATATGGTCTTCCCGGGCAATGGTGCCGATGTTGGATTAACGGGCTTCCCGGTTGACGTGGACTCGATTATCATCACCAACATCTTCAACCTGCCGGCGGGGCTGAGCTACTATACCGACAAAGGCGGAATTCTGCCGCAGACGTATCTGAACCCGCCAGCACACAGCAAGCCCTTCGGGTGCATCACCTTCTTGGGCACCCCCACCGCGCCAACTTCGCCCACTGACTCGGTCTACTTTAGCCTGACCGTTTGGGCGCAGAGCATCCCCGTGCCCTTCACCATTGGCTATCACATCCCGATTGACGCGAATTCCACGCCACCGAACGTTCAAATCAGCCCCTCCTCGGCCAGTATCTGCAGCGGGCAGGACGTGGCGCTGACCGCCAGCGGTGCGGACACCTATGAGTGGCAAATCGGCGGTGCAACGGTGGGCGCCGGGGCCAACTACACCTTCGATGGCGCGACGACCAGCGAAGTGGTGGTAATCGGTACGGATAACAGCAGTGGCCTGACTGCCAACGACACCATCACGATTGACGTGGCCAACTGCGGCGCGCTGCAGTTCTCGACCATCACGAACAACCCGAGCTGTTTCGGTAACGACGATGGCAGTATCGTGTTCAGCTCAACGCAGAGCCTGGATTACTCTATCGATGGCGGTGCGACCTCGCAAACCAGTGGAAGCTTTCCTTTCCTGGGCGCTGGCACTTATGACATCCTCGTTAGTGACGGCACGACGGACTCGACGTTTGCAATTACGCTGACCGAGCCCACGGAGATCACCTTTGACACGGATGCCACGGATCTGGTTTGTGCGACTGGCACCAACGGCGCCATTTCGTTCACAAACGTGAGTGGCGGCACGCCCGGGTATTCGTACTCGGTGAACGGTCTCAACTTCACGCAGACGGCCACCATCGGCAGCCTGGCGCCCGGCGTTTATAACGTGACGGTTCGCGATGCGAGCGGTTGTGCAGTGACCGATAACGTGACGCTGGATGCACCCGATACGCTTCAACTTGACGCCGCTGTTACCCAACCTAATGGCGTGGGCGCGACTGATGGCGCGATTGACCTGACCGTGACTGGCGGTACGCCGCCCTACGATTACACCTGGACCAATGGCGAGATGACGGAAGACCTCTCTGGTCTTGGTGTGGGGCAATACAACGTGCTCGTAGAAGACGCCAACGGCTGCATCGCCACACTGACGCTACTGCTGGATGGCAGCACAGGCATCGTGCCGGAGAACACCATCGAAGCGCTGGTGTACCCCAACCCCAGTAACGGGCTGTTGATTGTGAAAACTGACCTCGCCCTGAACCGTCTCACAGCCAACGTCTTTGACCTCACCGGCCGTCTGGTGCACAGCACCGAGCTGCAAGCCGGTACGGCACAGCTCGACTTGGGCGACCAGGCTGCGGGCGTGTATCTGCTGGAACTCAGCACTGGCGAGCGCCGCGAGGTGCAGCGCATCGTCATCCGCTAACGCGACTATTTACAACAGCAAACAATAATGCTGAAAGAACTTCGTAATTTGAGGGTCGGTGATTCACCGGCCCTTTTTTATTGTTAAGCATCCTATGAAAACTCGCCTTCTCGTCCCGCTTTTCATCGTTTTAGTGAGCCTGCCGGTACTCGCTTTTGCCCAGACCAAAGAGGACGCTGCACATCCGCTGAACCCGGCCAGCCGAACGGCTGAGGGCGATGGCGTCGTGCTGATCACATACTACCGCGCGTGGTCGCACATCCAGGTGTTGGGCCCGGGGCTGAAGGAAGAACTGATCGAGATTTATCGCCCCTACGGCAACGACAACCAGCAAGCCAACATGAAGCTGCTGCACAAAGAGCTGAACCGCTTTGTGAGCAAAGGCTACGAAATCGAGAGCACACTCGGCGGGGTCGAGTTCATTCAGTTCATCCTGGTGAATGCAGAAGGCGGCGAGGAGCGTTCGCGTCGGCCGGATAAGTATAAGCGCGAGGATTAATGCGTAAGTAGCACTAGAACAGCGCTAGCCCTCCCAGCCGTGGTCGCCAATGAGCGGCACGAACCGGAAGCCGTGCAAACGGCGCTCTTCGTACTCATCGCCCGTCACGCGGGTGAGCACCACCATCGTCTGCGACTCGCGTTCGCCCACCGGAATCACGAGCTTACCCCCCAGCGCCAGTTGCTCAGGGAGCTGATCGGGAATATCCGGCCCACCGGCCGTTACAGCGATGCCGTTGTAAGGCGCATGGGCTGGCCAGCCGTAAGTGCCGTCGCCGGTTTTCAGGTGAATTTTTTCACCGTAGCCCATAGCGGCCAGTAACTCGCCAGCCAACTGATTGAGTGAAGCGTGGCGTTCGATGCTGTACACTTCGCAACCGATTTCAGCCAACACCGCCGCCTGATAGCCTGAGCCCGTGCCGATCTCCAGGATTTTATCGCCCGGTTTGGGTTCCAGCTTAGCTGTCATGTACGCCACGGTGTAGGGTTGCGAAATCGTTTGATCGGCGCCAATGGGCAGCGGAATGTCGTCGTAGGCCCGCTCAGCGAACGCCCCTTCAATCAGCGCATGTCGCGGAACAGTCAACATCGCCTTCAGCACCCGCTCGTTGCGGATGCCCTTCTTGCGGATTTTCTCCACCAGCTTGCGGCGGAGGCCCTGCAGTTTCGGCGTGTCTTCGTAGTTGTATGGCATGCAGTCTGGAGTCTGGGCGTTAGTGCAGCGAATTAGCGCAGCGGGTGCGCCTGCTGGGTGATGCGGTCGAAGCCCGTATATTGCTGCAACATAAGTGGCACCTTAATGCTCCCGTCTGCCTCCTGAAAATTCTCCAGAATCGCCGCCACGATACGCGGTAGTGCCAGGGCAGAGCCATTCAGTGTGTGCGCGATTCGGGTTTTCTTCTCCCCTTCTGGC
>CAZTEZ010000398.1:0-3086 GCA_964611815.1 uncultured Bacteroidia bacterium
TTGTCGCGCTATGCTCTAAGTTACGTGTTTTGGTTTGTGGGGGAGCTTACACAGTGGCCGGATCTACACTTAATAGATTCGTATTTACACCCGAGTTGCTAGGAACAGTAACTGTTACATCGCCAGAGTCTAACAGCTGTATGTAGTTCCCACTGAGATCTGTTTTGGTGATATAAACTAAAGTGTCTTGTTGCAACTGAACTGTAGCGTTCGGGTAGGGCGTATCTGTAGCATCATAAACACCGTTGTTGTTGTCGTCTTTGAATAGCTTGCCTGCTACAGAAAAGATGTCCTCTTCTGCAGCATACACATGAATCGGTGTAAAAGGCAATGCTACAAAACCTTGCGCGTCCATAATTACAACTTCATTGGCACTCGAAAGTTTGAGCTTGGAGCCAGGGTTCAGGTTTGTTCCAGCATCCTCAACGTACGCCGCCACGGTGTCGGGGCTAGTGGGGTCACCAACATAGAACTTAACCCCCGAAAACCCAGTATCCAGAGCCGCGACGTATGAGTCATTGACGTCGACATACATGGCAGCGAAAATCGAGAAGAACGTGTCGGCAGACATCGTGAAGGTGTGTGGTGTCTCATTGATGTCCATGTAGCCCCATGAATTGGAAAAGACTACATTTCCGAATAAGGTGTCACCTTTGAATGCAGCAGAATAAAAGGGTTGCTGACTAGGTGATAATGCTGGGAATGTGGGGTTGCCATCCGTGGTGATGGTCGTGATGTTCAATACCGAATCCGCCCATACAGCGCCTTGCTTGTAGATATGAACTGCATTACGTTCGATGGGTGAATAAACAACGTGGTTCTCTGTAACGCTCAGTGCCGCATGCTGTACAAATGTGCCGTTAAAGACATTTAAGTCTTTATCGGCATAGTATGCAAACGTCCAAACTCCACCCACGTTTTCATAAATTAGAACTGAGCCGAGCAGATTGCTGAAGCCAGTAGTGCCAACCACATCCTCACTTGCTTCAACGGCAAGAAAGTTGCCTGAAAGCTCAACGTTTTGGCCGAAATTGGCATCTGAGGTCGCAACCGTCAGGCTGGCCTCAATGGAGTCTCTCAGCCATTGCGTACCGTCCCAGTCGAAAATGTAGACCCACTCTTCTGCATTATTTGTTGCGCCAGGTGCACCGACCACGATACGGTCGCCGTCTACTGCCACGCTTTGTCCGAAGCCTAAGACATTGGGGCTATTGGGGGAAAGCGTAGTGGATAACGTGAAACCGCCGGCAGGATCGGCTTCATATAATTCAACGACGTTATTGGCGCTGGAACCCACAGCCAGCTATTGCCCATCAGTGGCGATGTCATCTGCATTGGCTATGCCGTTGATGGTTTGAATGTTTTGCCAGCCTTGTGCGAAAAGAGCTGTGGCCGTGATAAAACAGAAAGCGAGTAGTAGTAAGGAACGTTTCATGACTAAGTTTGTGTGTAGACTGAGAGAATCGCAGGCCGCTGCTGAGGTTCAGCGGCAATGCGTCTAAAGTAAGACTTTTATGAAAACCATCCGTGTAGGTGCAGCCTGTTTAAATCAAACGCCACTAGACTGGCAAGGCAATCTCGAACGTATCATTCAGGCCATCGAAACTGCAAAAGCGCAGAAAGCCGAGCTGCTGTGCCTGCCAGAGCTCTCGATCTGCGGCTATGGCTGCGAAGACGCGTTCTTTTCGGACTATGTCATCCGCAACAGCCTGCGCAATCTCAAGCTCATCGCCGAGCATTGCAGCGGCATCGTCGTAACATTGGGGTTGCCGATCGTTTACGAGAACTGCACCTACAACTGTGTGGCGCTGGTCGCCCACAAACAAGTGCTGGGTTTTGCGGCCAAACAGGAGCTCGCCGGCGATGGCGTGCACTACGAGCCACGCTGGTTCAAACCCTGGCCCGAAAAGCGCGTGGGTGAGTACGAGTGGGACGGCCAGTTTTTCCCGATCGGTGACATCATCTTCGAGCTCGACGGTATCCGTATGGGCTTCGAGATTTGCGAGGACGCCTGGAACGGCGTGCGCCCCGCCCAGCAGCACTACCTGAACAACGTCGATATTATCCTCAACCCCAGCGCGTCGCACTTTGCGTTTGGCCGGGCCGAAATCCGTGAGGGTATTGTGCGCGAGGCGTCTCGCAGCTACGCCTGCGCGTATATCTATTGCAGTCTGCTGGGCAACGAGGCCGGGCGGATTATCTACGACGGCGAAATCCTCATCGCACAATCGGGCAAGCTGATCGCTAATAACGAGCGCTTCGGGTTCGAGCAAGTGGATGTCGAAACCGCCGTGATCGACACCGCCGTGCCGCGGCGCGACAAAAAGAAGACCTTCGCCTTCGAGCCGGATCTCACAGCGCAGATTGTTCGTGGCGAATTCGAGTTCACGCCCATTTACTCGGGCACCGACCGTGAGGACTATCAGATTCATGCCCACGATACCAAGGTGCAGGAGTTTTACTACGCCGTAACGCTCGCCCTGTGGGATTATATGCGCAAGAGCTTTTCGCGCGGCTTTGTCTTGTCACTCTCGGGCGGGGCCGATAGCAGCGCGACGCTCGTACTTGTGGTGAAGGCCCTGGAGCGCGCCCGTCGAGAGTTGGGTGAAGACGGATTCAAAGAAGCACTAAGTTATTTGGATCTAGACTGGGACAAACCGATTATTAAGCAGCTTGTAACGGCAGTGTATCAGGCGACGGACAACTCGACCGAAGACACCGAAACCAGTGCGCGTATGCTCGCTGAGAGTCTGGGCGTGCGCTATTTCCGGTGGGAGGTGCAACAGCAGGTGTCCAACTACACGAGCATGATCGAAGAAAGCCTCGGGCGCGAGCTGACCTGGGAAGACGACGACCTGACGCTGCAGAACATCCAGGCGCGCGCCCGCACCCCCGGCATTTGGATGATTGCGAACGAGCAAAACGGCCTGCTGCTCAGCACCTCCAACCGCAGTGAGGCGGCCGTGGGCTACGCGACGATGGATGGCGACACCGCCGGTGGCCTCGCGCCCCTGGCTGGCATCGACAAGCACACGCTGCTGAACTGGCTGCATTGGGCCGAAACGGCGCTGGACTTGCCGGCGCTG
>CAZTEZ010000399.1:0-3079 GCA_964611815.1 uncultured Bacteroidia bacterium
CTCGCCTTCCGCCTGCGTCATATCGACATTGTAGACCGGCTCGCCGGGCTGGATGTGCTTCGAATTCGCCAGTTCACCGATGCCCACCGGCCCAAAGCCGAGGTCCATTGTGAGACCCATGATGTTCTGGCGGGCAATGGCATCGTCACCAGCGACGAAAATCGCGCGACGTTCAGGAATGGGCTTCTCTTTATCGCCTTGCTCGGCCAAGTGCTTGAAATAGATGGTGTTGTAGGCCTTCACCACCTGGCTGTCGCTAAAATGCTCGGCGACCCACTCCGAAGAGGACTTACCGCCAAAGTCGATCTCGCCGTCACGCTCGGAGTAGTAGTTTGTGCAATCGATGACCACCTTGTTTTTGGCCGGTTCTGTGGGCAGGTCCGGTATGGCCTTGAGCGGCGTGGCTAGAATCACCCAATCGCCAGAGGCCATGGCCTCTTCGATGCTCGCCGCGTGGGCGTTGGGCCCCAGCTCGTTCACGAGCGTATCAAGCGTTTCTGGCCCGCGCGAATTGGCGATAGCCACTTCCTCGCCAATGCCGATGAGTAGTTTCGCGAGTGTGCCGCCAATCATACCCGCGCCGATAATTCCGAATTTCATACGTCAGCTCAATTTCCTACTAAGGTACGGCTCATCGCTCCCCACTGCAAACCCTAGCGCCAAAAGGGGCCCTGTTCCCAGCCCGCCGGAAAGCCCATCTGATGCGTCTGGTTGAGCGGGCAGCTCAGAATGAGAGACTTCATTTTCTGTTTGTAAGAACTCTTGGGGGTCAAGTGGCTCATCAAATACACAAGAGCCGATAGTGGACGATACATTTCATAATCTGTCGTTTTTGAACAATTCGGGAAAGCTGCCGGCGCTTGTTTGGGCGCCAAGAATTTTGCTGGCAGGTGCCGATTCCATAAACGGGAATGATGAGCGGCAATATTTCGAATGATCGTAAAATTATACGCCCAGTTCTCAAGAATGGTCTCTTGAGGCAATCTAAAGTAATGCGCGATACTTCTCTTCTGCCCAGACTTCTTCAGATTCTTATACAATGAAGATAAAGTACCGAAACTGGCTACCTCAAAGGCCATCCAAGCCGGTGGCTCTTTCGGGGTGTAGCCATTTTTCCGGTAATGTTTGATAAAAGCTTCATTGCTGCGTTTTACCTCTTTTTGGATTTGGAGTAAATGAAGGTTATGGATTTTTTTCTCTTTAAAGTATTTCGGATCCAAATACCAAAATCCATCTCCTGCTAATAATGAGTATTCGTATATGATTCTAGTCCTCAGGGCCACCTCTATCTTCTCTATCGCGTCGAGAGCTAAAAGCCTCAAACGCCGATCAAAATCATAAAGGCCAATCAGATCCTCAAAGCTAACGGGCTTAATGAAAGGATGGTTAGGGTCTTTATTATCCTGAAACGGGTATGTGTATGCTCTCCACCGGTAAAAACTAACTGAGTTCAAATAATGCTCAGCTTTAGAGATATCATTTATGGTTAGCCCTCGAGACTGCAGCTTTTTAATTTGCTGCTGTATGCTCAGCGGAGGCTTGTTATAGTGAGGCACGGCAAAGCCCTTTAAAATAAAAAACTCGCCCTGGTGCGCCTCAAAGAGGCGTGGCGAGTGTTGTTAATACAAATATACTACAATCTCTTTACTCAGTCAATAGCAACCCGCTGCCAACGCAAGGCCAGCTATTTAAGCACTTAGAAGCGTTAACCCACCCGCTCCGCCGCCAATATCCCGCCCAGAGTGACGCCCGGGATGCCCTGCCCCGGGTAGACCGTATCACCTGTGCGGTAGAGCCCCCTGAAGGGCGTTTTGGCACCCGGCCAGCTGTAAATCGGGCGATCGAGGCGCTGTGGCAGACCGCCCACGGTGCCCTCGTAGCGCTGCAGCCAGTCGTCCCAGGTGGTGGGCGAGGAGTCGATATCGTATATGACCCGCTCACGCGAGAAGCCGGGCAGGCTCGCCTCCAGCACTTGCAGGATGCGCTCGCGCGTTTCCGCTTTTTGCCTGGTGTAGTCTTCTTTTGAGAGCTCGAACCAGCGTTTGGGGTGCATGTCGTGCGTTGAAATCGCCAGTACGCGCTCGCCCTTGGGCGCCCGCAGCGTGTCGCCTCTGGCCGACATCGACACGAACACCGAGTGCGAGCCCGTATGGGGCAGCGTCTCGCCCGCCGGTAGGTGGATCTGGTGGTGCAGCGGGAGGTCGTTTGCGTAGACATCGTGCGTCACGATGCCCATCGTGAAGGCGCTCCAGTAGGTGTCTGCGTTTTTCGCGCCTTTCTCAAAATGCTGTTTGACTTTACCTTCCGTCAGCCGTGCCATGTTCCAGACCGGCAGGTTAGTCACGATGTCTTTCGTCGTTAGCGCCCGCCCGTCCGTGAGCTCCACCACCCAGCCCGCCTTCACTTTTTTGATCGCCGTTGCGCCCAGGCGCAAACGCACATCGCCACCATGCCTGCCGATGTAGGCCATCAGCTCGAACGGCAGGCCGATGAGCCCGCCGGGTAGGTAGAAATTCGTCGAATTGGTGTAGCACAACGCGGGCGCTGCAAACAGCACCGGCACGTGTTCCACGGTGTTTTGCGCCGTGATCATCAGCTGCTCGTTCAAAAAGCGGATGAAGCGGCGGTCGTTATCCAGGCCGTGCTTTTTGAGAAGCTTCGTGAGCGGTACGAACGCCCAGCGCGGGGTGAGCCAATCTTTGGGCGGGTTGCTGGCGATAGTCTTCAGGAGATCGCCGGCACTCGTGATCGGAAAATTTCGATTGCGCGCAGAGGCTTCCCACACGAAGTCATTGAGCTCGAAGAGTTTGTTCCAAAACGGAATCTGTCCATCGGCGTTGCCGAAGTGCTGCTGCACGGTGCGCAGCCAGGTGGCGCGGTCGCGGTGGCGCAAGATGGGCTTGCCATCGAGCCACACGCACATGGCGGGGTCGAGCGCCTGGGCGTTCATATACCCCTCGTTTTGCGACAGCCCGAGCGCGTCCAGTAGCAGGTTCAGCGGCTGGTGCGCATCGAGCCCCACGAGGGTCGTGGCACCGGTTTCGAACACATAGCCCTTGCGCCAGTACGACGAGCAGCA
>CAZTEZ010000400.1:0-3069 GCA_964611815.1 uncultured Bacteroidia bacterium
CGCGCTTTTGCTTAATGGTGACCGTGGGTTGTTTAGACGATGGGGTACACTACAATGGAAAAGAAAGGTATGAATACCTAACAAGGCTAACAGGCAATACTTTTCAAATTCATAGAATTTTACGCCGGCATTGTGAAGAAGGTCAAATTGATAGGGTAAAGAGAAACACTTGGTTCTTCTTAGCTACTTTTGATCGGGATTCCCCATTGAATTGCATTGAAGTTCTTCGTGTGAATCCCGAATGGGTAGAGCGTGTCGTCTTGAAAAAATGTACACCTTACTTCCAGAAAAACGGTAACAAAGACACCTACCACTTTTCAATTTTGCAACGAGAGCTTGGAGCTGCGCTTGAATCGGGAGATGCAGATATTGTTTGGACTAACCCCACTACCAAATCATGACCCGCGAAGACATCAAACGCCGTTTTACGATCATCGGCGACGACCAGAAGCTCAACCGCGCCATTGATGTGGCAATGCGTGTGGCGAGCACCGAAGTGACGGTGCTGGTGCTGGGCGAAAACGGTGTCGGCAAAGACGTGTTCTCGCGCATCATTCACCAGATGAGCCCGCGCAAGCACAAGAAGTTTATCGCCATCAACGCGGGCGCTATACCTGAAGGGACGATCGACTCCGAGCTGTTCGGCCACGAGAAAGGTGCGTTTACCTCGGCGTACGGCGCGCGCAAGGGCTACTTTGAGGAGGCGAACGGCGGCGTGATTTTCCTGGATGAGATCGCCGAACTGCCGCTGGCGACGCAATCGCGCCTGTTGCGGGTGCTGGAAAGCGGTGAGTATTTGCGCGTGGGTAGCTCGCAGGTGCAGAAGACCGACGTGCGCATTGTGGCGGCCACCAACCGCAATTTGATCGAGATGATTCGCCAGGGGAAGTTTCGCGAAGACCTTTACTTCCGCCTGAACACCGTCACGATTCAGGTGCCGCCCCTGCGCGATCGTGGCGAGGACATCGAGCTGCTGTTCCGCTACTTCGCCAGCGAGTTTGCCCAGCGCTATGGCCGCGAGCCGGTGCAGTTGGCCCCCGGTGGAGCTAGAGCGATTCACGAATACTACTGGCCGGGCAACATTCGCGAGCTGCGCAACTTTGCCGAGAAGGTCAGCGTGCTACACAAAAACGATGCGCTGGATGGCGACGACATCCGCGAATATCTGCCGCACATGGACAGCAAGCTGCCAGTGCTGCTGCAAGACACGCCCTACAACGAGCCACGCGACCACGAGCCCCAACCCGGCAGCCGCACCACCAGCGGTGCCGATGATGTCTCGAATGAATTCTTATACCGGGTGCTCTACGAGCTGAAAAACGAGATTGCTGACATCAAGTACCAGCTGCGGGCGATTCGCGAGTCGCAAATGAGCCAGCCGAGCTACCCGCCGTCGGGCTACTCGCCCTCAAGTTATCCACCGCCCGAACAGGCTTACCCACAGCTAATGGCACCCGGGCAAAGCGGCGAAAGCGCGCGCTTTTCGCGGGCCGATATCGTCGACAAAGACTTCGAGGAAACGACGCATGAAGAGGAGGATCTTTCGCTTGAAAGCTCAGAACAGAAACTCATCGAACGTGCGTTAGAGAAGCATAACCAGAACCGCAAAAAGGCGGCCGAAGAGCTGGGCATTTCTGAGCGCACACTCTATCGCAAAATTAAGTCCTACGGGCTGGAATAGTTCATAAACTGTGTTTGTTAAGCTCATACTACCTATTTTCTTATACGCGATGCTTGGCCTCAGCGCCTTGCTCGGCTTGGCGTTGTCAGGCTGTAGCTACTCGTTTCAGACGGTGAGCCTGCCCCCGGAAGTCAACACGTTTTACGTCGAACGCTTCCAGAACAACGCCCCGATTATCGTCCCCAGTTTGGCACAAGATTTTACGATTGCGCTGCAAGACCAGTTCATCCGCCAGACACGCCTGAAACTCGACGAGCCGGGTGCCGATCTGGAGTTTAGCGGCACGATTACTAACTACAACGTGTCGCCTGTCAACGTGCAGTCGGATAACACGGCTGCCCAGAACCGCCTCACCATTGGCATGTCTGTTAAGTTTGTCAATAATGTGGTGCCCTCTGACAGCTGGGAGCAGTCGTTCAGCAACTTTGCCGACTGGCCCCAATCGGCGGGCTCACTGGCGGCTGTGGAAGACCAGCTGATCGACGAAATCACCGAGCGCCTGGTACAGGATATTTTCAACAAAGCGCTCGGAAACTGGTAAACGTCGGTTTTAAGGTTTAAACTGAGGCCGTTACGCATCGTATAATCAAACCGTTGTGGACACGATACGACTATTAGACACTGCAAAAGGTGGATCGCTGGACGAAGGCCAGGAGCAAGATTTGCAATCTCGGCTCAAGCGATTCCCGTTTTTGCCGCAGCTGCACTTTGTGAAGGCCCTGGAAGCCAAGGGGACCGACAAGTACGACAAGCTGCTGAAACGCGCCGCGATGTACGCACCCAACCCGGCCGTCTTCGAGCGCGTCATGGGCGAAGACTACCCGCTCACCTGGCCCGACACAACGGGCGTAGAGGTGCAATCTGGCGGTAGCAAAGCCCCTGTCAAGCCAAAAGCCGAGCCCGAAACCAAAGCTGAGGCTCAACCTGACGTTACTGAAACGGAATCGCCTGTCGGCCAACCCGCCGACGAAGTTGCGCCCACAACCGCAACTGCCGATGCAAAGGCGCCCGAAGAGACCTCTACGGAAGCGTCTGCTTCTGATACTGAAGAGCATGCCGACAAGCGTGGCCCGGCCGAAAAAGTTGAATCGCCGACCCACGGCATGAACGAAGGGCAGACGGACATCGAGCCTATGCCCGACCCTCGCGAGGGCCTCGAACGCGCTGAAAGCATCGGCCAAGCCTCTGCGAAAACACAGCGGGACACGGAATCACCCACCGGTGGCGCGGAATTCCCGACGGCCATCCCCGACCCGTCTGACGCGTCCAAAGCCGAAGTGCAACCGCCCTCTGCCGCCGATGCAGACCCGAAGCAAGACAAAAAGCCGGAAGCGGGGAAAACGCCCGGCATGAGCTCGCCAGAAAAACGTGTGCAGCAAGAACAACCG
>CAZTEZ010000401.1:0-1660 GCA_964611815.1 uncultured Bacteroidia bacterium
CGAGCTGTTCGGCGTTTTCGAAGGGCGCGAGCGCGGGCTTGCCCTCGGGGTCCACGGCGAGGTCCCAGGGGCGGAGCTTTTCGAGGCCCATAGCGCTGCGGCGATCCTCGTGCATCTGTTCCGTCACCGGGCGCACGACGTTCGCGATGGCCTTGCGAAACTCCGCGACATCTTCGCGGGTGTAATCAAACCGGCCGAGGTCTTTGTACTTGTAGTCGGTGTAGCTGTCGAAGCCGGCGTTATTGGCGATGTCCGTGCGGATTTTGACGAGCTTATTGAAGATGTCGTCGATCTTCTCGGCATCGTTGGTGCGGCGCTCCTGCACGCGCTCCCACACGTGTTGGCGCTTGCTGCGGTCGGTGCTCTGCAGAAATTTGTTCGCCTGCTGAATGGTGTACTCCTGCCCGTCAATATTGACGCTCATGCTGCCGATCACGCCGTTGTACTGCTGGGCGAGCAGCTCGGCCTCGCTGTTCAGCGGAATGTTCTCTTCGCGGAAGAGCTCCAGTTCGGCGGCCACGATGCGGTTGTAGACGAAGAACTTGTCGGCGTCGAGCGCCTCGCGGTGGGGGTTGTCGTGGTACTTTTTCGTCAGTTGGTGGGCGTAGGTTTGCAGCTTGGGGCTGATCTCTTCGACAAACTGCTGGTAGCGCTTCACGAGCGCCTCGTCGGCGGTGTTGCACGTCATGCGGATGTAGCGCCAGCCGAAATCTTCGCTCACGACGTTCATCAGCTCGTCGACCTTTTTCAGCCACAGCTCGAGCGCCTGGGGCGAGTCGGGCTGCTCGTCGAGCAGCTGCTCGAAGTAGGGCTGGAGGGTGTCCCAGTCAGAAACTTTGAAATCGGCGGGCAGAAAGCCGCGCTGTTGGGCATTGAGTTCGATGGCCATAGGTCGGTCGGTTAGCGTGTGGGCGGGGCAAAATACTGAAAATCTCGCCATAGGGCAGCGTCGGCAACGCCTGAGTCGCTATGAGTCTTCAGCTACCCGAATAGGCTCTTACACGCTCAAGCCCGAAATCATCCTTTCCAGCTTCAAAAAACCCTGGCAATCCGGGCTCAAGCCTCAATCAGAAACACCCGACTCGGCGCGGCATCACTCTTGAACGGCGGAATCTGAATTTCGACCGTATATGCGCCGTCAGCAACCTCATCCGGGATGTACACAAACTCCGTAATCGTACAGCCGATGCGCGGATGCTTTTCCCACTCACTGACCGGCCCCACCAATTTCCCCTCGGCTGGGAGCCGCCAGAAGATGCGGTGGTTGCCCAGGCGGCCCTCGTCGTTGAGGCGGTCGACAGACGGCAGGTCGACGATCAGGTGTTCGATGCCCAGCTCGACGATCAAGCGCATGGCTTCATGTGTTAAAAACGGCGCGCGAATCGAATCGTGCTGCCCGCCGTAGCTGGCGGTGCGTTTGGTGCCCGGGTTGGGTAGGGTGCGGATGACCAGTGCCAGCGAGTCGATCTCGCGATTGATCGCCTGTTCGAGCAGCGGGCGGCTGATGAGGCGGTCGGGGTCGATGATGGGCGCGGCATAGCTGGTGTCGCTGGCAGTGCTGGCCAGTTCTGGCTCAATGGTGACAAGCTGGCCGGGGAAGCGGCTGTCGGTCAGGCAGTCGGTGATGCTCAGGCGCGCATCAGTGAGGTGGCCCATGCAC
>CAZTEZ010000401.1:1670-3068 GCA_964611815.1 uncultured Bacteroidia bacterium
CTCGGTGTGGGTACCGTTGCAATGCGGGGTGAGTGTGAGTGCGTCGAAGTTGCAGCTGCTGCCGGTGCGGGTGTCGCCCACGCGCTCCAGACTGGCCGGCGAGATGCTGAAGAGGTTCGGCTGGGGGCCGGCGAAATCGAGTGGGAGGTGGATGGCGTGGCGGGGCATGGTCAACAAAATACATACTACTTTGCAGCCGTAGCAAGTCAGATACTAAACCTCGCGTTCCAGAAGTTATACCCACATGCGCACCTTACTGCTTTCACTCATCACGCTCAGTCTGCCGGTCGCGCTCGTTGCCCAGGGCTGTTCAGATGCCGGCGCCTGCAGCATCGGCGCCAGCCAGGTCGACCGCCTGAACGACAACGACACCACCGCCTACACCAACCAGTTGACCCTCACGCAGTCGTACGGCAACGGCGAAAACAGCACGCCCGTGCTGACCACCCAACTGGATCTGCTGCTGGGCTTCGGCAGCCGGTGGCAGGCGCAGTTGCGGCTGCCCTACCAAGTCGTGCCCGGCGATTTGGCGACCACGTGGGGTGTGGGCGATCTGCAAATAGCGGGCATCGCTGCCGTAATCGATTCCGCAAAAGCGGCCGAGACCGGCCATCAGGTCTGGCTGTCGCTTGGGGCCAAGATTCCACCCAACGGTGCCGACTTACGCGGGCCTGACAGCATCCCCCTACCGATGGTCTACCAGCCAACGCTCGGCTCGTTCGATGTCATCCCCGGCATTCGTTGGGCGTGGCGTGGACTGAGCGTTGCGGCGGCCTATCAGTGGGTGCTCAGCACGAACAACAACCAGTTCTCGAGCGGCAACCGACCGGATGACCTGGATGAGAACTTCCATTCGAAAGAACTTAAACGCGGCAACGATATCGTATTGCAAGCCAACTATCAAGCACGTTTTCTGAAGGGTAAACAGTTAACCATTACGCCGGGTATCCTCTGGATTTACAAGCACCAGCCCGACGAAGTGCAACTGCGCGACAGCCGTCAGCGCGTTGAAATTACCGGCTCGCAAGGCACGACGCTCAACCTGACGCTGCATGCGGGCTATCGGTTTTCGCCGCGCTGGAGCATCGGCGCGCAGTTCGGGATGCCCGTCATCGTGCGCGATTATCGGACGGACGGCCTCACGCGCAGCTTGGTAGCGGGCTTGCAGGGTGGCTGGCGGTTTTAAACGACAGGTGAAAGTTGAACAGCGTTACTCCACCGTGATCGTCGCCTTGCCCATCAGGTTGCCGGCGTCCAGCACCTTGATGTCGTAGACCCCAGATTTGATGCGGGTGCCCTCGCGGTGGTCGTAGGTGAGGCAGTGGCGGGTGCTGCTACCCGTGTACTCGAGCAGGTTCTTGCTCGTCGTCCGTCCAATACCGTAAATATAGGTCAATG
>CAZTEZ010000402.1:0-3067 GCA_964611815.1 uncultured Bacteroidia bacterium
TTACGTTATCAAACAGTATCTCCTGCGTCTCGCAAATACAGGGGTTGTTCGCATCGCTGGCAACCGCAACGAATTGCGGGTCGCTTGGTGGCCACGAGTTGTCGGGGTGCACGTCGCTTTGGTTTTCCGTCTGGCCATTTACCAGTCCACCGTTGTACTCACCCGATGAAAGGTAGGTGTCGCCAGGCGAGAAGTCCCCACTCAGGTCATTGTCCAGATAGTAGTCGAACTGGATGGGGTTGCCGGCAGCCACTGAATCGCCGTTATTCGTAAAGTCGAAGATGAACTCTGGACCGGTGCCCGCCACCCACGTGGAGGCGATCGGCGTGAGGTCCAGGTCCGCTTTGCCGACATAGAAGGTATCCAGACGGCTGGCGGTGCTGATGTTGATTTGGCAAGAACTGCCATCATCAACGCACGTCAACGAAGAGGTAACGACCGTTGAGACATTAAACTCTTGCACGCCACAAGCCATTGCGCTGGCATCCAATTCGAAAGTGAATACCATTGAGTCTCCAGCGACAATGCCAGAAGGAATCTGCCACTCGAGTTGATCATTCGTGCCGACACCGGTAATGGTGGGGTCGAGCACCGCCGGCGCATTGCGAATGGGATTGACAGAGCCTGGGACGAAATCGCCCGAGCCGTCCATCTGGAATCGGAAAGAGCCATCGCCAGCAGTGGTCGCCGGGCCAAGGTTCGTGACAGAAACCCGCACCGTGCCATTGCCACTCTCACACGGTCGGATGGTGTCCAGGCGAATATCTGCAATGGCAGCGTTGAAGTTGGTGGTAGCGCCAGTGAGTTCAATGGGCGGTACGCTGATGTAGTTCGAAGAAATAGTGCCACAGCTGGCATCGCCAAACGCATAGAAACGGGTGATGGCACCCGAGGTGTAGTTGCAATCCGTTTCGACCTGGAAACGGAAGCGGAAAGAATTGCTATCGGGCTGGCGAATGCCGCGCAGACCGCGGTTACCAATCTCAGCCTGAATCGCATCGATGTCAAACAAGAAGGCGTTGCCCAATTGCGTGGGAGCCGTTGGTACGGTAACATAAGTACCGCTCCCAGCAGGGTATTCAATCTCATAAGGCGGCACCGGCGTGATGCCGGGTGAAGTCGGGAAAAAGGCAAAGAAGTTGTTGTACGAAGTACCGGGCTGCACATTGGCCACGCGCACTTCATATTGGCCTTCGTCACATAAATCGACTGTGCCACTGGGCGCCGAGAGTAACGTGACCTGAATCTCGTTGTCTTGCGGAACAAGCACCAGATAGAACGTATCGGGCGTACAGGGATAGCTGGCCACATCGGAAGGGTAGCCCGAGCAGTTCCAGCCGGCCAAAATCATAATCGAATCTCGCGTGCAAGCCGAGTAGTCGGCGTCGATCTGGAACGAACTCGAGCCACCCTCCGGCACCGTGCCCAGCGTATACAGACCACCCGCATTTGGCGTAATGGCTGAACTCGTCGTGAGGTTCGTAACCTGGTTGACATTAATGCCCGCCGGGGGGATAATCGAGATCCAGGCGTTGTTGGCTTCTGCGATGGCCGAGTTGTTCTCCAGCGTCAACTCCCAGCTCACATTCTGATCGAGCGCCTCGATAACCGGCAGCGGCGAACTCAGCTCAAGCGAGGGCTTGTCTTGGTACAGATTGTGTAGCGTGTGCTCGGTCATGTCGTCAACCGGCAAGCCATCAAACTGGTTGGAGAAGTCCCAATACACGTGATAGTCGAACTCGTCTTCGTTACTCGTCGGGCCAGCAGCGACTTCGCAGCTCGGCAGAATGTCATAGCGCACCTGTAGTCGGAAGTGCTCGCCGGGCGCAACACTGCCACCGTGGGTGGTGAGCAAGTCGCGTGTGTTGAACACGATGCTGTCGGCTGTTACGCTTGAGGGCGCAAAGGCTGTCCAGTCGGGTGCTTCCACAGAATTGCCGGGACTTACCAGGCGCGCATAGCGATACTCAGCGTTGCCCGCGAAGGTCCAGCCCTGCGCGGGGTAGACCACAATCGAGTCGACTTGCGCCAAATCGCGGAACTCGTCTGTGAAGACATCGCCCCATTGCTGGGTGCCCACCCGCCAGTTGATCGTGATACTCACGTCATCGGTTTCGCAAGCGTTGAAGTTGTTGTTGCCAGAGCCCCAGGTCTGCTGGTTGATGCCGTAGAGGGTAGCACTGCCCGTAAACGAACCGCAGCCCCACTGCTGACCGGCGGAGGGCTCGCTCGTGGAAGTGTTGGCACCAGGAGAGCCTTCGTTACTTAAATAAAAGCGCGTAGTGGCATCCAGTGTGCGCGTGGTCCAGCCGGCATAATCTGTCGCCTGGTAATTGGCGATGATTTCGACCGTATCGCCAGCCGCCAATTGAAATGCTGCGCCGCCAGGCAGCGTACCCGGGCAGGTGGCTTCAATGACTGCCGGGCTGAAAGTATAAACGTACTCTCGGTTGTTGCCACCGGGGTTAAGCACCTGAACAGGAATGCCTGCGCACGTATAGACATTGCCCGAGGGCATATCAACGATGCGCACGGTGGCACCCGTGGGGGTCAGGTGGTTGCCAAAATCAAAGTTCGTCACTGCATAGCCGCGCTGCCAGGTCGCGCCTTCCGTACCACCTGCCACTGTACCGACAAAGTTCGTGGTGAGCGTGTCGCCATACGCCAGGCGGTCGAGGCGTGCGTTGGTGGCTGGGCCAGTGCCGTCGGGGTTGTTGTCCAGCGGCGAATCATCCGCGGCGCCAAAGTTGGCGCGCTCTTGCGTGTAGCCCAAAAATACCATGCCACCGGTCGGGCAGGGGTCGGGACAGTTGACGCTGATGTCGAAATCGCGGCAGATGACCTCAATCGGGCATGCACAGCTGGGGTTAGGTACAAGTGTGAGATTGTTGCTCACAGTGCCAGTACCTGATGTGCCGCAGGTGGCGCTCAGGCAGTAGTTGAGGCTGGCACCCGTGAACTCGAAACCGGCGGGTTCGGTGCCGTTGCCGTTGTCATCGGTCAGGTTGTAACGGATAGTCGCCGTACCACCCGCGCCAGGCGGAAGGGTGACGCTGGTGGGCGCCCA
>CAZTEZ010000403.1:0-3049 GCA_964611815.1 uncultured Bacteroidia bacterium
TGAGACAGTTAAAGATTAGCAAGCAGATTACGAACCGCGAGTCACAGTCGCTCGATAAGTATCTGCAAGAGATTGGCAAAGTGGAGCTCCTCACCCCCGACGAAGAGGTCTCGCTCGCCCAACGCATTCGCGAGGGCGAACAGGCCGCGCTCGAAAAGCTCACCAAAGCCAACCTCCGTTTCGTGGTTTCGGTGGCGAAACAGTATCAGAACCAGGGCCTTTCGCTCGGCGATTTGATCAACGAGGGCAACCTCGGTCTGATTAAAGCCGCCAAGCGTTTCGACGAGACTCGTGGTTTCAAATTCATCTCGTACGCCGTTTGGTGGATTCGTCAGAGCATTCTGCAAGCCCTGGCTGAGCAATCGCGTATCGTACGCCTGCCGCTCAACCGTGTGGGTGCGCTGAACAAAATCGGTAAGGCTTTCTCGCGCCTCGAACAAGAGTACGAGCGCGAACCCGCACCGCACGAAATCGCCGAGATCATTCAGGGCATGAACGAAGGTGAGGTTTCGGACACCCTGAAAATCGCCGGTCGCCACATTTCGATGGATGCGCCCTTTGTGCAGGGTGAGGAAAACCGCTTGCTCGACGTACTCGAAAACGACGAGGAGCCCCGCCCAGATGTCGGCTTGCTCAACGAATCGCTGAGCCAAGAGGTTGAGCGCGCGCTCAGCACCCTCTCGCAACGCGAGGCGGAAGTGCTGCGCCTGTACTTCGGCATCGGCAACGTACAGCACTCGCTGACACTGGAAGAGATCGGCGAAAACTTCGACCTGACCCGCGAACGCGTGCGACAAATCAAAGAGAAGGCCATCCGCCGCCTGCGCCACACCTCGCGCAGCAAAATGCTGAAGGCGTACTTGGGCTAAGTCCCGTTTAACGCCTGCTTGATACTAAATCGGCCTCTGCATCTTCTGCAGAGGCTTTTTTGTTTGCTATTAACGAAACACAAAAGCGCTCGAAAATGCTGGAAACCCGGAAAGAAATCGTAGTTTCGCATGAGCGAAAAGAAAAAACTTGTACCGGTAACAGTAAAGCTATTACGCCGCGAACCTTTACTTCGTAAAAGCTGTTTACCAAGGGCAAGACTTTTAGCATCAACTGCCAAACTTCACCATCGCCTGACCCGCCAACCCCTCTAAAATGAGTGTTAAACGGATAATGATGATCGGCGTCATCCTGTGCATAGGGTGGCTCATGTACCAACAGCATACGGGTGCCATCGGCAACCCTGCGATGGCACAGCTGCCGAACATCAAGGCAGAACTTTTGGCTGATGCTGGCACCGACACTGGCACCACCGACACTGCCGAAGAAAACAGTCACAGCGACACCTCCGGTGAACATAGCAACGGCGAGCATGCCAACGGAGAGCATGCGAACGGCCACGGCGAAGGCGGAGGGGGCCACGGCGACCCTGCCGCACGCACCTTCGAGTTCTTCTTTTTCGTGCTGCTGGCAGCCGTGCTCGGACGGTGGGCCGCCCGCAAGTTCAAGCAGCCGGCCGTACTGGGCGAGCTGCTCATCGGTGTGGCGCTGGGTGCGATTCTGTACGAACTGAACGCCGATTTCGTGCTGCTCTACCGCAACAACGAGCTCATCAACGAGGCGGTTAACTTCACCAGCGCCAACAACGTGACGTGGTCCACAGCCATCCACACGATCTTTGCGCCAGAGAACACGCCCAACATGGACGCCGAGACCCGCGCCCAGCTGATGAAAATCATGCAGGGGCCCGAGTTCACGTCGCAGTACCGCGTGGTTAATTCCGCGATTCTGTTCTCCAGCTTCGGGGTCATCCTCCTGCTGTTCATGGTTGGTCTCGAAATCAGCATCGAAGAGATGCGCGAGGTGGGCAACAACGCGCTGGTGGTCGCGCTGCTGGGTATCGCGCTGCCGTTTGGTACGGGCTATGGCGCGGCGGCTTTATTGATTGACAACATCGACACCAACTCCGCGATCTTCATCGGTGCCACGCTGGCAGCGACGAGTATCGGTATCACCGCGCGGGTGTTCCGCGACATGAAACGCCTGCAAATGCCCGAGGCGAAAATCGTGCTCGGTGCGGCGGTTTTCGATGATATTCTCGGCCTGATCATCCTTGCGGTCGTCTCTGGCCTGGTGACCACGGGCGAAATCTCGTTCACCTCGATCGCGATTATCCTGGCCAAGTCGATTGGCTTCCTGGTGGTGGTGATGTTCTTCGGTATTAAGCTCCTGAAATCCAACATCCGCTTTTTCGCACGGCTCGATTACACCAACCTGCGCTTGCTCTACCCCTTCGGTATTCTGGTGCTGCTCGCCTTCTTGGCCGACCTCATTGGCTTGGCCAGCATTGTGGGTGCGTTTGCCGCCGGTCTAATTCTCAAAGAAGAATACTTCATCGATGCGAAGGAGAACTTGAAAAAGAAGGGCATTCTCAGCGAAGACGACGACACTTCGCACTTTAGTGTCGAGGACATCATTGCGCCTATTGAGGGCATCTTTGCACCCGTTTTCTTCGTGCTGATGGGCGTGATGGTCGATGTGACGACCTTTGCGCAAGTCGAAGTGCTGCTGGTGGCACTCGCACTGACGCTGGTGGCCATCGTCGGCAAAGTTCTGGCGGCAGTCTTTTTGCCCAAGCGTCTGGACAAGTGGACGGTCGGTATCGGCATGGTGCCGCGTGGCGAAGTCGGTTTGATTTTCGCGAGTATTGGCAAAGGCTTAGGCGTGCTGGACGCCGGGCTGTTCTCGGCGATCATCATCGTCGTGATTCTGACGACCCTCATCACCCCGCCGGCGCTCAAATTCACGATCGATCGTGCCGAGCGCAAACGCCAGGCAGAGGCGGCATAAGTCGACCTTTTTGCAGGCATAATTCTTATAGCTCGGTTTTCCCGTTTGCAGGGCAGAAATCGCTACGCCCCCTAGGCTAACTCCCTTTGTGTGAGGTTATAGACATGTTTATGCACAACACATTTGAAAGGTGTTTGTGACTTAAACATCATCTAACCACAACCTTTCTGTGTATTTTGCGTAACTGATTACCGCTGTATTTCATACAGCA
>CAZTEZ010000404.1:0-3048 GCA_964611815.1 uncultured Bacteroidia bacterium
CGGCAAGAGCCGTCATTGAGTTGCCCAAGCCGGCAGCACGCGCACCAATGCCGATTTTCAAGAACTCGTTAGAGTACTTGCGCGCTTCGGTTTGTGCCTGGGTATGCAAGGCAAAAAGCGACAAAACTGCGCTGAGAAAGATGATCGGTAAGGTGCGTGTCATACGGCAGGTGCGGGCGATCCAAGATTATCTAAAATAAGGATTCTTCTGGATTATCTGAGGGGTTGCAATGGCGAACTAACGTGAAAGTCGCCGATTTATTGGCTTGCCACTTGCTCAAAAAAATGCGTAAATCGCTCGGCAATGGCCGGCCAAGCGTAGCGCTCGGCGATGCGATGGCGGGCAGCAGTGCCGAGCTCCCAGCAGCGTGTCCGGTCGTGCAGCAGTTCGATGAGCGCCTCAGCGAACCGCTGAGGCGTGTCGCGGATCAGCACATGCTGCTCGTCTTCAGCCTCGATGCCCTCCACGCCGATTTTCGTCGTCACAATCGCCCGGCCTGTGCCCATGGCTTCCAGTATCTTGATGCGCATACCACTGCCCGAAAGCAGGGGCACCACGCACACCGGGTGGGAAAGCAGGAAGTCCATTGCGCTCTCAACCTCACCGACGATCTCCACCCCAGCCTGTTCGATGCGGCGAATATCATCAGGCATATTCCGCCCGGCCACCCGCAGTTTCGCTTCAGGCACGCTCGCGTGCACCAGTGGCCACACTTGTTTCAACAGCCACCTCAGACCTTGCTGATTGGGCAGCCAGTCCAGACTCCCCAGGAAAGCGACCTCGCCCTGCGTGGGCGCTTCCGGCAATTCAGCGGGCAGGTCATAACCGGCCGGAATGGCGACCGACGGCCCGTTGTAGCCGAGGGCTCTTAATAGCTGCTCGTCGCGAGGAGTGATGGCCACCAGCCCATCGAACATGGGCAGTAGGGTGCGCTCAAAAGCCTCACCGCGAATGGCCAATTGTTTGTAGAACAAGCGCTTGGCGATATTACTTTCGTTGCTCGCCAGGCGCTGCCAAATCTCATACTCCACGTTGTGCGCCCGCAAAATGACTGGGGCATCGCTGTGTTTACGAATCGTCTCCAGGTACACGCCCAGATAGACGCGTTCAAGCAGAATGACATCGAACTGCTCGTTTTGCAGCAGCCCGGCCAAGCGCTCGTGGTGCTCTGGCACATCAAAACGCTCAACATTGTAGGGCAGTCGTCCGAACAGTACGTTTTTGAGTGCAGGCAGCGCCCGAGGTGTGGTGTCAACGTCGGTGGTAATAACGTGTGCATGCTCAGCCATCACGCTGGGATCCTGGTGGTGCTTTTGGGTGTTAAGCGCCAACAAAGTCACCTCGTGCCCGGCGGCGCTCAGGTGCTTGGTGTTGTTGTAAATCGCAATCGCCCCGCCGTCGCGCAGGGGGTAAGGGATGCGAAGGGCGAGCTGCAGGATGCGCATCAAGCGGTGCGTGTTTTTTGGTAGGCGCGCACAGCGTCAAACAGCGCGTCAAAAGCGGCATCGGGGATGGCCGGGAAGTTCGCCACGCGAAAGGAATTCGACTTGAGCGGACCGTAGCCGCTACCCAGTTGCAGGCCGTGCTGCTCGAGCATATATGTCTTCAATTCAGCAAGCTCTTCCTCCGGAAAACGAACACCCATAACTGTTAGCGAGCGGTTCTGTGGTTTTTCGACGACCAGTTCCCAGCCCATGTCTTTTTGAAAAAAGTCGATGAGCCGCTGCATACGTGCTGCAACATGATCGTGAATCTCGCCAATGGCAGGCAGTGTTTCTGACAATCGGCTGAGCAGATACATACCCAGTACGTTCGGCGTGTGGGTATTCTGGAATTTCTCGTAGCGCTTGGCGATGTGCAGCAGGGCGTTGTACTGGCCTTTGAAGCCGACGGCTACTGCTTGTTCCATCGCCCGCGGCGAAACAATCAGCACGGACAGACCCGCCGGTAAGCCAAAGCATTTTTGCACTGAAGCATACCAGATATCAGCTTGTGCTATCGGCAGATTAACTCCCGCAAGTGAAGAAGTACCGTCGATGGCGATCAGTGTATCGGGCAGTGTCTCTCGAATAACGGGTAGCACCTCAATCGGCACCTGCGCCGTCGTCGCGGTTTCATTTTGGGTGAGGCAGAGCAGTTCGGTATCGCGGTGGGCTCGCCAGTCTTCGGCGGCCCAATCGTGGTCGATTGAGCGCTGATAGCCCACCGCTCCAGGAGTGATGTGCTGTGCGCGTTGAAACCAGCGCTCGCCAAACGCGCCGGTGTACAGGTGGGTGCTTTTCTGCTTCACCAGGCTTTCAGACAGCACCGACCACACTTCGGTGGCCGAGCTCAGCGTGAAAATCGAGTAGTCGTCGGGGATGCCGAGCTTCTCGCGCAGATTGGCATCCAGCATGCGGTAGATCTGCTCGAAGGCCTTGCTGCGGTGCGAGATACTCAGAACCTGCTCATCGTAAGCGTCTTGCAAAAACTGCCGCACCTGCGGATAGACCATCGCCGGGCCGGGGTTGAATGTATAGCGAACTGCTGCCATAGAAGCGTGTGCGTGCGTTGAATTACCGTTTAATACAGACTGCGCACACGGATGGTGCCAGGAATCTGCTTCAGAAACTGCAGCGCCTCGTCGGTCTGCCCGCGCTGGATGTCCATCACCACGTAGCCGATGTTCGGGTTGGTTTTCAGGTACTGCGAGAGGATGTTGACGCTCAGGTCTGAAAAGCCCGCGTTGATTTTCGAGAGCATGCCCGGCTTGTTTTCGTGGATGTGCAACAGGCGGTGGGTGTCTTGCTGAGCCGGCAGATTGAGCTCCGGCACAGTGTGCGAGCCGATGGTCACGCCCGCATCCATAAACTGGATGAGCTTGTTCGCAGCATCCACACCGATGTTTTCTTGCGCCTCTTCTGTGCTGCCGCCAATGTGCGGCGTGAGGATGACGTTGGGCAAGCCGCGCAGCACGTGCTCGAACGTATCGCCTTTTTTGCGGGGCTCGTCCTCGTACACGTCCACAGCCGCGCCGGCCAGGTGGCCCTCGCGAATGGCCCGCGCCA
>CAZTEZ010000405.1:0-2111 GCA_964611815.1 uncultured Bacteroidia bacterium
GGTGAAATGGTCCTACTTCTATCTCTATGTCATCCTCGACATCTTCAGCCGCCGCATCGTCGGCTGGCGCATCGAGCACGCGGAAAGCGCCGCTCAGTTCAAGGAACTGTTCATCGACGCGATGGAAAAACATGCCGTGCCGCGCGATCAGCTGACACTGCACGCCGACCGCGGCGGGCCGATGAAAGCCAGGACAACGGCGCTGATGCTGGTCGATCTGGGCGTGCTCAAATCGCACAGTCGACCGCACACATCAAACGATAACCCGTTCTCGGAAGCACACTTCAAGACGCTGAAATACCAGCCGGAATTCCCCAGAAACTTTGAAACCATCGAACAGGCCCGCACATTCTGCCGTCGGTTCTTCTCATGGTATAACCAAGAGCATCATCACGCCGGCATCGGATTGATGACACCCGACCAGATCCACTTCGGACAGGCCGAAGCAATCCACACAGCCCGCCAGGCAACCCTCGACGCCGCGTTCCTCAGCACGCCAGAACGGTTCGTGCGCAAACCGCCCCAACCACCAAAAATCCCCACTGCCGTCTGGATCAATCCACCAAAGCCAACCGAAGGAAATCAAGCTTAAAGTCCAGAAGCCGCTGTCTCAAAGTCGTTGACACGTTCCGCGGCGTCCATATCATACGGTTGAGCGGTCCGCGAAAGTTGGCTGCGGTATCGAGCGCACAACTCCTATCTGAAAAAGGGAAAAATGAGCCGCTGCTCGCGGGCAAGACCGACGCTACCGCACATGCCGCATTCCTTGCGAAGAGGTGGCCGTCTCCAGTCACCACACCCTTAACCCGGGGGTCTGCGAAGCTAGGTCAAGTGCTGAGTGAAGCTCGGTCGCTACGTCTGTCATGTTGCCAGGTGGATCGTTCAGTGTCAGCCCCGGTTGCGATGCAACAGACCCTGCGATAGCAGAAACATCGTCTATTTCTTTGACAACATCGGAAAGCGACACTGATACCAAGCCCAGCTGGTTCACGATCTCTGGATCAGCAACAAGCCCGTAAGCATCAGCAACTGGAACGACTATGACCCTTCCCCCGGACGCTGTGTAACGTTGCAGCCGCGCTTCGAAATTCGCGCGATCAAACGGTGAAGGTGTGCAGCCCGGTAAGCTTGGAACCATTTTTTCGATCGAAGCGAGGTCAACATGCGCGTCTTCGTCGGCCATCAAAAGAATTATCGATCTAGGAGTGGAGAATTTGGCGTCAATCTCGCCACGCCCCTCAAGTTCCAGCAACGCCTGATTAAGCCTGAGGACTGGCCCTCGACAGACTAGGTCACGGACGTAACCGGTGTCGTCTCGGAAGTCGTTTGCGAGGGGAAGCGCATGAGATCGGACCACTGCGCGAAGTCTACTAGCTGGATAACGCGGGTTACCTGCACGAAGGACTTCAAGGTTGGGTGCTCGTGGTCGCGCATTGAGTTGGCGCCACCAGGCCAACCCGCCGTTCCCGGAAAATCCTTCACCTACTCGACACAGGGAAGGCACTGTATTTCCACCGCTCGTATCGATCGTCGCTGCACCCAGTAACCCAAGATCAACGAGAGACTGCAAGAGGTCGCCTTGTGCTTGCCAACCGCTATGCAAACCGTTGCCTTGCATCCGCAAGACGTCACGTGGCGACTTCACGATATGCAGTCGCACCTCGCTGCGCAGTTCAGGTTGCGGTGCAAGAGTGGGTACCCAGCTGGGAAGTGTCGCCGACATGTCCGAATGCAGGGGCGCACCGACCATCACATCGAGCAAGCCCGCTTGCACTCGTTCCGAAATCTTGGGTGACAATACAGATTCCAAAGAGATTAACTCGGCATCACCTTGTCCAAGAACCACAAGCCGACGCGTTTGGTCGATGCAATCACTGAATCTCGCAGTATTCGTCAAGACGTCGACGACTCCGCGGAACCAGCAACGTTCCGTGCGCTCTAGCGCTCTCGACGACATTGCAGAGCAACCAGGGCCGTTACAATGTGGCGGAGTGAGCTCGGCAAACAAAGCTTCGAGAATGCGCGTTGCGCCGAGGTCACTGCTTAACCCGTGTCCTGGCCCACTTGCGTTAAGCGCCCACCCCGCCGCAACATGGCGATCAGCGATCAGG
>CAZTEZ010000405.1:2121-2393 GCA_964611815.1 uncultured Bacteroidia bacterium
GTCGGGTTGGGCGAGACCAAGGTAATCCCTTCGTTTCGTAAAATCGGGAGCAGCTTTGTAGTCTCAGCCGAAATCCGACCACCGGATAACAGCTTGATATCCGTCGACGCAGTGAAGCCCATCCAATCGCGTGGGGCATTGGGGCCCGTACAGCCCGGGCGTCTAAAATTATCGGACCCGTAAATCGTCAATCGAGGCATAGGTACCGCGGCACCATTAAGACTCGCCGTAGATAGAATTTCCCCGGATCCGCCGAGCGCATTTACAGTGCC
>CAZTEZ010000405.1:2403-3025 GCA_964611815.1 uncultured Bacteroidia bacterium
TCCGTACCCGCAAGGTTAAACCTCAGGGTGAACGTCTCTTGCTTCAGTACGCAATCAGCTAGGGGCACAGTGTCAGCAAAATTGAACTGGTACTCGACAATTACTTCACGTGCCTGTGCAAGTCGCTGGTCGAGTACTTCGATCCGAAAAGCAAGTGATTGCCCTTCCTCGCTTATCAGGGGAGGCACAATATCCAGACGAAAATCGGCGGCCCGAGCAGCGCCGTACTGCCTATCAAAGATTTGTGGTTGACGACCATCGTCTAACTGTATCTTCGATGTCCTGGTATTGCTTGGAGCAATCGCCCCGCCAGGCGGGTACGCGAATACCATTCTGGGTCGCTGAACCCAGCTACGTGGCCAACTTGCAAAATGCCGTGGGCGGTCCGCTTCCAGCCAATCACTGGCGAACATCTCTGCCAGTTCCCGAGTTGGAGTACCGATTAAGGGTTCAACCGAGATTAATTCACTCAGCGCAGCCGTGTCGTATACCTCACTTTCTGCTGGTGGAAATACCAGTAGACCCACGTCGTTCAAAGCGCCGGGCGCCTGTTAGATTCCAACTTCAAGTGCAACGATTGATCTGAAGGCCGCGATTTCGTCGGCCATGGCCTCGGCGGGGG
>CAZTEZ010000406.1:0-3007 GCA_964611815.1 uncultured Bacteroidia bacterium
GAGAGCCTCATCACATTTTTTTTCAATTTTTGGAAAATGGACGATTACCCGAAAGACAACTTCTGCCCTTCGGTGAGTTCGCAGGAGGAGTTCTTGAAGTCAAAAATCGGTTAGATGGCACTGTGAAATCATACAAAGTTGCAGTTTCCGACAAAGGGATAGCCACTTTGGATTCCGAAATATCTTTATCTCGCAAGTACTATACTTTCACGTTGGATCATGGGGTCTCGCTCTTAGAGTGCACTGATCTTTACGATTTACTTGTTAAAGAAGGCTCGAAAAACTTAGGCTTCTATTTTGACGCGTCAAAAGTTGAGCGTCAACTCGTCGGGAAGGAGCTGATTCTCCAAATAAATAAGAGTACTATATATCGTTGGGACTGGAAAGTTCCTTGATCTACTACAGAAATCTTTAGGCCGAGTAAATTTGAAGCTAAATTCCCATCATCCGTCGTCTCGACCGGAGTCTTCGCAGTGGAGAGACTCGAGTCTGCTGCGCGATTAATAGTGCGTACTACTTATTCGGGTCTGTCCACAAGCTCGAGACGACGGCTTTGAGCGTCAAGCAGTCTGTCATTTCGAGCGAAGCCGAGAAATCTATGCGTACAACTTTATAGCAATAGCTCACATAGATTTCTCGGCTTCGCTCGAAATGACAAGTTCAAAGAACTTGTCACCCCGCCATGCCGCCGTTGATGTGCAGCACCTGGCCGGTGATGTAGGCCGCGTCGGGGCTGGCGAGGAAAGCGCACAGCTTGGCGACTTCTTCAGCTTCGCCGGGGCGGCCGAGCGGGATGTTTTCGAGAAAGGCTTTCAGCTGCTTCTCGTCGAGCTGGTCGGTCATTTCGGTGGCGATAAAGCCCGGCGCGACCACATTCGTACGAATGTTGCGCGAGCCCAGCTCCTGCGCGATCGACTTGCTGAAGCCAATCACGCCCGCCTTGGAGGCCGCGTAGTTCGCCTGGCCGGCATTGCCAGTCACTCCCACCACCGAGCTGATGTTGATGAACACACCGTCGCGCTGTCTCATCATCGTGCGCGAGGCGGCTTTGGTGTAGTTGTACACGCTCTTGAGGTTGGTCTCGATCACCTGATCGAACTGCTCTTCGCTCATGCGCAACAGCAGGTTATCCTTCGTGATACCCGCGTTATTGACCACCACATGCAGCCCACCCTGCTCTTCCACGATGGTATTGATGACTTCCTGCGCGCGCTCGAAATCAGCGGCATCGGCCTGGAAGCTCTTGACCGTCACTTCGGCATCTTTGTGAAAATCTTCGATGGCCTTCGCGCGATCGACCGAGCCGGCGTAGGTGAAGTAGACGTTTGCGCCGCGCGCGGCAATCACTTCTACAATCGCTTTACCAATACCGCGCGTGCCGCCGGTGACGAGGGCTGTAAGTCCTTTCAGTTGCTCCATGTGGGGGTGTTTTGGGGGATGAAGTTACGGAATTTGGAAGAACCAGGATTTTCGGGATTAAAAAGGATTTTCAGGATTACTCGGTTGATCGCAAGAGAAAGCGTGAAGTCCCGAGCGCAGCGAGGGATCTGAATCTGCAGCGACACGGTACAGCATCAGATCCCTCCCTGCGCTCGGGAACGCACGTTTAGCTCGATCGTATCCTGAAAACCCTGCTCCCAATCCTGAAAATCTTGGTTCAGGAATCACACCTTCACATACACCTCTGAGCCCATTTCCTTGAACTCCTCAGCCTTTTCTTGCATGCCCTGTTCGAGCAGCGACTTCGAGGGGTCGAGGCCCTTCTCTTTGGCGTAGTTGCGGATGTTCTGCGTGATTTCCATCGAGCAGAATTTGGGGCCGCACATGCTGCAGAAGTGCGCGACTTTCGCGCCCTCGGCGGGGAGGGTCGCGTCGTGATACTCGCGGGCGGTGTCGGGGTCGAGCGCGAGGTTGAACTGGTCGCGCCAGCGGAACTCAAAGCGTGCTTTACTGACCGCATCGTCGCGCAGCTGGGCACCCGGACGGCCTTTCGCTAAATCAGCCGCATGAGCAGCGATTTTATAGGTGATGACCCCACGCTTCACATCGTCGCGGTCGGGCAAACCGAGGTGCTCTTTGGGCGTCACATAGCACAGCATCGCCGTGCCATACCAACCGATTTGTGCCGCGCCGATGGCCGACGTAATGTGGTCGTAACCAGGGGCAATGTCTGTTGTGAGCGGCCCGAGCGTGTAGAACGGCGCTTCTGCGCAGTGCTCGAGCTCCTTTTCCATGTTCTCTTTGATCATCTGCATGGGCACGTGGCCGGGCCCTTCGATCATGACTTGCACGTCGTGCTTCCAGGCGATTTGAGTGAGCTCGCCAAGGGTTTCGAGCTCAGCGAATTGCGCCTTGTCGTTGGCGTCAGCGATGCTGCCAGGGCGCAGTCCGTCGCCTAGGCTGAAGGCCACATCGTAGGCCTTCATGATTTCGCAGATTTCCTCGAATTTGGTGTAGAGGAAGCTCTCCTCATGGTGCGCCAGACACCACTGCGCCATGATGCTACCCCCGCGCGAGACGATGCCCGTCACGCGGTCGGCGGTGAGGTGGATAAACGGCAGGCGCACCCCGGCGTGAATCGTGAAGTAATCGACACCCTGTTCGGCTTGCTCGATGAGCGTATCGTGGTACAGCTCCCAGGTGAGGTCGTTGGCGACGCCGCCGACTTTTTCCAGCGCCTGGTAAATCGGTACCGTACCCACCGGCACAGGGCAGTTGCGCAGAATCCACTCGCGGGTCTCGTGGATATTCTTGCCGGTGCTGAGGTCCATAATGGTATCCGCCCCCCAGCGCGTGCCCCACACGGCCTTGTCTACCTCTTCGGCAATCGAGCTTGTCACGGCTGAGTTACCGATGTTGGCGTTGATCTTCACCATGAAATTGCGTCCGATGATCATCGGCTCGCTCTCCGGGTGGTTGATGTTGTTTGGGATGATCGCCCGCCCAGCGGCCACTTCCTGCCGCACAAACTCGGGCGTCACGCGACCCTCGGGCAGCTTGGCGCCCC
>CAZTEZ010000407.1:0-1926 GCA_964611815.1 uncultured Bacteroidia bacterium
TTTCGTTCTCAGGTTTTCTTATTGGGCTGTCTAAATTTTGGGGGGCATTACAGTAAATTACTGCTCCATATTGACTTAGCGAAAGACCGCTACTTTATGTTGTTGAAAAACGAAATACTAGCTTCTCTTCGTCTAAACCTTTGAATTGTAGACTGATCGGTAAGTTCTACAAGCACTTGAAACAAAAAAGCCCCGCAGAGCGGGGCTTGTTATTGTTTGTGTTGCAATTACTCGCAAGTGTAGTCAATGTTGAGGTCGTTAGCATCTTCCTTGAACTTGTCGAGATCATCATCACAAAGCTCTTCAGTAACGCCAGTGCCTTCAACAGTGCAATCTTCACAGTCTTCACAGCCTAAAAAGCAATGCCAGCAGCAAAAAGGAGTATTAGTAATAGACTTTTCATGGTAGTTTGAATTAAACTTTATGCTATATCATGAAAAAAATGCGAACAGAAACAAGTCAATAGAAAGTTATTTACCAACTGTGGTGTTAAGCAATCATTAAGACTGCTCGATCGACAGGATAAGATCACTACGCTAATGGCGAATGTCAGTGCGTGAATTATCGCTAAATTAGCGGTGCTATGGCCGAGCGCTTTCTTTCCACATCGCATTTGCTGGGTATTCGCGAACTGTCTCGCGATGACATTGCGGTCTTGTTCGAGACCGCTGATGAGTTTCGGGCGGTGCTTGATCGCAACATCAAAAAGGTGCCCAGCCTGCGTGATATCACCATCGCAAATATTTTCTTCGAGAACTCGACACGCACAAAACTGTCATTTGAGCTCGCCGAAAAACGCCTTTCGGCGGATGTCGTCAATTTTTCAGCGGGGAGTTCGAGTGTCAAGAAGGGCGAGACGCTGATTGACACGGTAAAGAACATCCTGTCGATGAAAGTCGATATGGTCGTGATGCGCCACCCCAACCCCGGTGCGCCTCACTTTTTGAGTCGACATATCGACGCGGTGGTCATCAACGCGGGCGACGGCACCCACGAGCACCCCACCCAAGCCTTGTTGGATGCGTTCTCCTTGCGTGAGCGCTTTGGCGATCTTTCAGGCAAGCACTTTGGCATCGTGGGCGATATCACGCACAGCCGGGTGGCACTATCGAACATCCTTTGCCTGAACAAGTTGGGTGCGAAAGTCACGCTCTGCGGACCACCGACGCTGATTCCTAAGTTCATCAGAGAACTCGGTGTAAAAGTAACGCACAAAATTGAAGCACTACTGCCCGAGCTGGATGCTGTGATGATGCTACGCATACAACAGGAGCGCATGGCAAAGGCCTACTTCCCAGACCTGCGCGAGTACGCCGAGCAATTTGGGCTGAACGAAGAGCGGCTTTCTCGTTTATCCAAACCCTTGACAGTTCTACACCCCGGCCCCATCAACCGCGGCGTAGAGCTCACCAGCGCTGTCGCCGACAGCGAAAACGCCATCATACTCGACCAAGTGACCAACGGTGTTGCTGTGCGTATGGCGGTACTGTTCCTTCTCGCCCAGCGGGTTGGGTTGCCGCAACTTAAACCTGAACATATACAGTCGTAATAACCAGACCGACAAACTTATAGCTTATGAAAGCACTCGTTCAAGACTTCCCGAAACAGCTGCAAGACGCGCTAGATCTGGCCGCAAAACAGACGCTCCCCGAAGGTTTGGGCGAAGGCATCGGCCATGTGCTGATCGTCGGGCTGGGCGGGTCGGCTTTTGGTGGTGAAATCTCGCGCAACCTGATGTTGACCCACGGCAGCGTGCCGGTGAGTATTCATCGCAACTATGGCCTACCCAGCTACGTGAATGCCAGCACATTATGCCTTTTGTGTTCATATTCTGGGAACACCGAAGAGACGCTTGATGCCGCAGAACTAGCGGTGAAAGCGGGCGCCAAATGCGTTGCGATTTCATCCGGGGGCAAGCTCAAGCCC
>CAZTEZ010000407.1:1936-3002 GCA_964611815.1 uncultured Bacteroidia bacterium
TATCCCGTTTATCGAGCTGCCCGGCGGTTTCCCACCCCGTGCGGCGGTGGGCCTCAGTTTTGTGCAACAATTGGCTGTGTTGACGGCAGCTGGCTTGTACAGCGGTGACTACAAACGCGACGTTGAGGAGAGCATTGAGCTCCTTAAATCTCTTGATGAACACGACGCAGTCAAGACGCTGGCCCACAAGCTGAAAGGTCGCCTCCCAATCATTTACGCTACCGACGCAGCCGATGCCATCGCCATTCGTTTACGCCAGCAAATCAACGAGAACGGCAAGCAGCTGTGCTGGCACCACATCATCCCGGAGATGAACCACAACGAACTCGTGGGGTGGCACCATCCGGAAGCGCTTATGAATCAGCTGCATGTGTTGTTTTTGCACACCAGCGCCGACCACCCCCGCAATGTGGTGCGCATTGAGTTGAACGACGAGATCATTCAAAAGCACACGCCAAACACGACGCACATTCATGCCGAGGGTGATTCGCATCTTGCCCAGTTGCTCTATCTGCTGCACTATAGCGACTGGCTGTCGGTGTACCTCGCGGAAGCGAACGAGGTGGAAGCAACGCCTGTGAAGGTGATCGATTACCTCAAAGGAGAGTTAGCGAAGCGCTAATCAGTGTCTATGAGCCCGCGCGCAAAAGTCGGACTGCTGGTTATCATCGTGATAGCAATACTTTACTTCAGTATCAGCTGGCTGAAAAGTAGTGGGCTTTTTCGCGGTTCGGTCAGCACTTATTATGCCGAATTCGAGAACGTCAACGGCCTTAAATCGAACGACCCAGTCACCATGTACGGGCTGGATGTCGGCCAGGTGACCAGCCTGCAACCGATACGTGGTGGCGTGCGGGTGAGCATCGAAGTGCCGGATACGCTGAAATTGTACGACGATGCGCAGGTGCAAATCATGATGCGCGAGCTGATGAACGGCAAGCAGATTGCGCTTTATCCCGGGCAAAGGGGTCAAGTATTGGCCGCTGGTGCCACGCTGAGCACCCACCCTACCTACGACATCCCCCTGGCCATGCAGCGCTTCGGCGAGGTGCTCGACAGCCTGCCT
>CAZTEZ010000408.1:0-2993 GCA_964611815.1 uncultured Bacteroidia bacterium
GCCTCGAACAGGCCACCATGGCCCGCATGAAGGGCTATGAGGGTGATCCGTGCGGAACGTGCGGGAACTTCACGCTGGTCAGGAACGGGACGTGCCTGAAGTGCGACACCTGCGGCAGCACGACGGGGTGTAGTTGAGGGACGACAGCCATGTCCTCCGCCAAGCCATTCCGCGTTTTGAGTCTCGATGGTGGCGGCATGCGCGGCACCTACACTGCCGCCTATCTTCATGAACTCACCACTGTTGCCGCTAACCGACGCGGCGTACCAAAGCTTGACCTCGGCAAAGCTTTCGATCTCATCGTCGGCACGAGTACTGGCGGTATCATCGCCTGCGCTTTAATGTACGGGGTTCCACTGCAACGCGTTGTTGATCTCTACACAAAACATGGTCACCAAATTTTCCAAATGCCGATGCGTCGAACCTCTCTTGGAGAGTTGCTCCTCCGCGAGATTTCCGGACAACGAAGCGCAGCGCTTGGAGCTGGAGCCGCAGCATTGAGGCGCGCACTTGATAAGGAACTTGGCTCCACAACATTGTTTGAGACCTACGAAAGACGTGGCATAGCACTTGCCGTTCCGGCTGTTGCGCTTTCTCATCATCGAAGTTGGGTTTTTAAAACGCCGCATCTTGCGGGAAGTAATGGCCGTGATAACAAGTATAAGCTCGTCGAAATTTGCATGGCTACTAGCGCCGCGCCGATTTACAGATCCCTCGCTGCGGTAGATGATCCCAGCGGTCACGGTAGCTACCAAGTGTTCGCTGATGGCGGCCTTTGGGCCAACAATCCAGTGATGGTTGGCCTTGTTGATGCCGTGCAGATGGCGGATCCAGATCAAGAGATTGAGATTTTTTGTCTCGGGGCGTGCCCTCGACCAGCCGGTCAATTGGTACCAAAACAAAGTTTAAATCGAAGTATTTATGGGTGGCGTTGCGGTGCCGATGTCGTTTCCTTGTCGATTGACGCTCAGGAATTTGCGTACGACAATATGGCCCGTTTGTTATGCCCTCATCTCAAGAATGAATGCAGCGTGATAAGATTCCCACGAGAATCGGTGCCGGCGAATTTCGCTGATTATCTTGATCTCGATGAAACTCGCGACGAAGCGAAAGACGCTCTTCTGCAGATGGCCAAGCACGATGCGGATATGACAAACAGTCGTATGAATGATAGTAACGACTGTGATGCTCAGCGCATCCAACGCTTGTTCATGGCAGCAAATTCCTTCGAAGCTTAGAAGTTTTCCATCCCTAACGATCGGAGACTAGCATGATTGACTGCTCTGGACTGATTCTGAGTTTCCACGATAAGAGAGTCACCCTCCCGCAGTCGGAGCGCACAACAATGCGCGAGCGGCGGGACTCAAACAGGCGTCGCTTGATAAAGGGCTTGGAGCAGGAGAAGCGTAGCGCGCCCACATTTAAGAGTCAGGGGTCGTACGCGATGAAAACAATGCTTCAGCATCCTCAGAAAGCCTATGATATCGATGATGGAGTCTACTTCAAAGCGAACGAATTAGTCGGACCGAGAGGTGGTCTGATTTCAGCCCTCGACGCGCGCCGCCTCGTCTGCGATGCGGTTGACGATGGTAGGTTCAACACGCCGCCTGAGGTGCGTAAGAATTGTGTACGAGTATTATATAATGAAGGTTACCATGTTGATCTCCCAGTGTATCGGAGGCTTGAAAAGCAAGGAGCGTTTGGACCGTACGAAGAGGTCGAGCTTGCCAGCAACGAGTGGACGCGGTCTGACGCACGTGACGTGACAGCGTGGTTTACGGAAAAGAACCGCGACTTGAGCCCGGACGAGGGAAATGGCCGCCAAATGCGCCGCATCGTCAGGCTGATCAAGCGGTTTGCGCGCAGCCGCGAGAGCTGGAAAGGGTCGATGCTTTGCGGCTTTGGCATCAGTGTGCTGATTGCGGGTAATGAAACGCAGGCGGCCTGCTTTCGGGCATCTGCAGGGCGTGACGATGTCGCGCTTTTTGAGACAATGCGGGCCATTCGTGATAGGCTCAATTACGACTTAGTGATATGGCATCCGTGTACGCCAAACACTACAATCTCGCGGGGTACTGACGATGCTAAGGCACGCTTTCTACGTGAGAAGCTGGACGATGCGTTAGATTGGCTTCGACCAATCCACGACTTGTACTGTGACAAGACTGAGGCATTAAAAGCATGGGGCAAGGTCTTTAACACATCATTTTTTGAGGATGAGGCGAAGCGGAAAGGATCGATTGGGCCTTATGGTGTCCTGTACCCTCAAGTAGACGAAGGCGGGGCGACAGGCCTTCTCGACGGCCCCCGCGGCCGCTTAGAAAACGGGGGCGTTCTGCTGGAGAAGAACAGGCTGCAGGCCTCCGCTCCGCTTCCTGCCCCTCGACTCGCCCCAGCTCATAGGCAGGTGCCTTCCTGGCCCATCGAAATTTCTGGTGTTGCTCACATAGAGCGATGTGTTGTGACGAGAAATGGTTTTCGACCGGAAGTTTACGAAGATGGTGGCGGACCGCTGCCAAAGCATGCGCATCTGACTTTTCACGTGGAAACGAATATTCCTCGGCCGTTTAAGGTATACTGGCAAATCGTGAATACAGGAATTGAGGCAGAGCGCGCAAATGGCCTTAGAGGTGGCTTTGATGAGGGAGAGATTGTGCAGGGCAAGCTTACTAGAAATGAAAGTACGTTGTACTACGGCGACCACACTATCGAATGCTTTATTATTAAGAATGGTACCTTACTGGCATGCACTAGCCAATTCATGGTGAGAATTCGTTGAATTTATTTGGTGCATAAGGATTTCATGATTTCTGCTCTCTTGAATTAGCATTTATCTTTTGTCGCCAGAGTGTAAACAGAGTGTAGGTCTCCTGCGTCTCCGACGTCGGCCGTGCCGGCGCGGGTGGCGGCCAAGCTCGCGTTCTACGAGGAGGTGCGAGCGGCCGGGCTCACCAAGACCGGCCTCGCCCGCCGGCTCGGCATCCCCGACACCG
>CAZTEZ010000409.1:0-2991 GCA_964611815.1 uncultured Bacteroidia bacterium
AACAAGCGCTTCTCTCTAGGTTAATTTGTTTCTGTTTTGGGGAAGCTTACACCTTTATATCACCGCCAAAAGCGGCAAGCTATGCAGTTAGAGTTAGAGTATACGGCAAAAGACAAAAAGATTTATTTTCTTCTGAAGCTCCAGAGAGGCCTTACAATGTCTTCTCGGAGATATTGAATGGTCTAAGGGCACTAGAAGAAAAAGGTGTTGAAACTCTAACAGAAACCATTAAAGAGCCAGCTTACCTGAGGCATTTTATCTCAATGGCCAAAAAGATTGCACCAGATGGGGAGTCACTGAAAACAGTTGGTTTCACAACAATCAATGATGGAGTTGAAACTAAGCTCCCGCTTCATAAACCCCAGAAAGAATACGCGGAATATCTAAGCATCGTAAATGAAGCCTTCCCTGATCAAGATGATGACCAAATAGGTAAGAAGGCGGTGGTCAAAGGCACATTGACAAGAGCTTCCTCCGATAATTCACAGATTACTGTCAAGTATAAGGATCCATCTATCTCCAAAAAAGGCGAGCACAAAATAAAAGGTAAAAATCTCAAACTCTCAGTTCCCGATGGTCTTGGCGACATTGTGAGGAGTCATTTCGAGGGCGAAGTTGAAGTGCAATACGTCGTAGATGGGAAAGACTCTGGAGAATTAATCGATATAGACTCTGCCGATTAATCACGCCCACACCTTCGTCCCCTCCGTGCAGTTCGAGCAGATGTCGATGTTCTTGCGCGAGTCCAGCAGCTGGGTGCGGAAGGCGCGGTAGGCTTCGCCCTGCCAGATCGTCCGGAAGTCCGCGTCTTCCGGGAAGCGGCCCATTTGGTAGTCGGCGTCTTTGTCGAAACAGCAGGGCAGTACGCGGCCGTCCCAGGTGATTTCAGCGCCGTGCCACAGCTTCCAGCAGTGGTTATACAGCTTGTTTTTAATCACATATTTCCCTTCGTCTGTTTTTTTATAGCGACTTAGTCGTTCGTCGTCGGGGATCCAGCCCTCGCTGTTTTCGTAGTCGTAGACCTGCGCGGTTTTGATCGACACGCGGTCTACGCCCAGCTCCTTGCCGATGCGCTTGACCTCCGGAATCTGGTGGGTGTTATAATCGAAAGCGATGAACTGCAGGTCGATAAACGGGCGGGGCGATTTGAGCTTGCGCTTGGCCTCCACCAGGTTTTTCGTCCCCAGCAGCACCTTGTCGAGCGTCCCGCCCTTGCGGTAACGTTCATAGGTCGCCTGGTCGACGCCGTCCATCGAGATCACGAGTCGACCGAGCCCGGCTTTCACGGTCTGCTCGGCGGTCAGCGGGTCGAGGAAGTGCGCGTTGGTGCTCGTCATGGTATAGATGCCGCGCTGGTACGCGTACTCGACCATCTTCAGAAAGTCCTTGTTGATGTAGGGCTCGCCCTGGAAGTACAGGATGAGGTACATGATGTCCTTGCCGATGTCGTCGACCAGTGCCTGAAAGCGCTCGAGTTTCAGCCGGCCGGTGGGGCGCGTAAAGGCTTTGAGGCCAGAGGGGCAGTGCGGGCAGCCGAGGTTGCAGGCGGTGGTGGGTTCAATACCGACGGTCATGGGTAGCCCCCACTGAATGGGCTTGCGCATCGCACGCGCCACGTAGAACGAGCTCACGAGCTTCGCCATGTTCCAGAGCTTGCGGGGGCTCGAAAACTGGATGAGGTCGGTGAGTTCGCGGAGGTGTGCACGCATGAGGGTGTGATTCAATAGTCGTGTCATCCCGAGCGGAGTCTTCGGAGCCGAGGGATCCGAGTCGTTAGTTCTCGTACAATCCTCTCGGGTCTCTCGGCAGGCTCGAGACGACGCCTACGGCGTTATGTTTCCAAGTTAAAAAACGTCAGCTTGGCTTGTCCGTGTGCGCGCTCTTCATTGTAGTGTGGTAAATGCTCAAATTCTTCGTGGCGGGGGTGGTGCATGGCCAGCCAGCCGCCGGGTTGCAAGAGGCCATTCTCGAAAATGCTTTTGATGAGCTGGCCCTTCGTCATCAGCTTGTAGGGCGGGTCGCAGAGGATGAGATTGGCCGGTTCGGGCTTGCGGGCCACGAAATGCTCGACGCTCATACCCAAGACTTCGATGTTGTCGATGCCGAATTCATCGGCGGTCTCCTGAATAAACTTCACGTTCACCGGGTTCTGCTCCACGGAAAGGACCTCCGCCGCACCGCGGCTGACACATTCGTAGGCCATGGAGCCGCCGCCGGAAAACAGGTCGAACACGCGTGCATCGCGCAGCTCCATGCGGTGCTGCAGCATATTGAAGAGCGTTTCGCGGAGGGAGTCGGTAATAGGCCGCAAGCCCGGCTGGGTCGGCGGGGTGTATTTGCGTCCGCGAAGGCTGCCGGCGATGACGCGCATGGCGATGGGCTATTTAGGCGTTTAGAGGCGTTAGTTGCGGATGATCATGTCCGCGAATTCGTCGAGGCTATAGCCTGCGTTTTGCAGCTCCTCGTCGCTGGGGAAGTAGTCTTTCACTTCCAGTACGCGTTTGTAGCGCTTGATGACACCGTCAATCACCTCGTTTTTGAAGCTCGCCCGGCCGGTGACCATCACACGCAGTTTAGCTGTCTCCAGCCCAAGCGATTCGTGCACATCTTCAATGGCTTGCATCACTTCGCTGGCGTTGCTTGCTGGTACGAGTTTAGTGAGTTGCAGCGTGCCGTTGATCATCAACACAAAGCCGACTTCGTTTTCAAACAGGCAGGTTTGTAAGATCACGATCTGATCGAAGGACTTCTGCACGCGATACGTCTGGCGCACCAACTGGCTGAGCGTATGGCGAAACGTGACGTTCGGCAGCACCTCTTTCACCTGCTCTGTAAAACTAGTCGTCTCGGCGAAGATGTTCTTGATCGGGAAGGGCGCCACGCTGTCGTTGAACACCTCCACGTCGTCCTCGCTCTGCACGTCTTCGCCATAGAAAGGCTGCAGATAATCGCGCTCCTGGCCCAGATGGATACCTTTCGAGTTGGCGAGCA
>CAZTEZ010000410.1:0-2990 GCA_964611815.1 uncultured Bacteroidia bacterium
ATTTATATTTGTTATAATAATCTAACCCTTGGCCGCCCGTTTCCTAACAATCTTGGATGCGCTGCCCCAAGGGTTTTTTGTTGCAAAGCATGAAAGATCCTAAGACAGCTATACTTATTGATGGTGCATTCTACCTCAGGCGGTATCGCTCGCTCTACTCGCCAGATGATGCTCCCAAAGCAGTAGCTGATTCGCTTTGGGAAATGTCGATTGAACACATTGGCAAAAAGAATAGGAGCAGACTATATCGTATATTTTTCTACGACTGTGAACCTATCAAGACACGAATACATCACCCTATCAGTCAACGCTTTATTGATTTTTCCAAAACAGATCAGGCTCTATTCAGAACCGAATTATTGAATCAATTACGAAAAAAGCGAAAAGTGGCTTTGCGACTCGGAAAGCTAGAAACTTTCGACAACCAGTGGGAGATCAGCGCCTCAAAGACTAAAGAGTCAATAAAAGGAAATTTGAGTCCGAGTGCACTTCAGGAAGGTGATGTCATGCTGAAAATACAGCAGAAAATGGTCGACATCAAAATAGGTCTGGATATCGCATCCCTGGCCTATAAAAATGTCGTCGATCAAATTATACTTATTTCTGGCGATAGTGACTTTGTGCCAGCCGCTAAACTAGCGCGCAGAGAAGGCATTGACTTCTTACTTGACCCGATGTGGCAGCCAATTAAACCTGACCTGTTTGAACATATCGACGGCCTCCAAACAAAAGCACCAAGACCCAAGCGAAATACATAATCACACCTCCGCCGGCGCTTGCTGCTCCTTGCGACCGGCCTTCTCGAAAGTCTGCTTCGTCTCCTCGCGCCAGTAGATAATGCGGCTGCCGGGCTGGAAGCTCAGGTAGTACCACAGCCACTCGACCATGACTTTCACGCGATTGCGGAAACCGATGAGGTACATCACGTGGATGATTGACCACCCCACCCAGGCGAGGAAGCCGCCCAGCTTCAGCTTGCCGGTTTCGAGGATGGCCTTACCGCGACCGATGGTCGCCATATTGCCCTTATCGAAGTACTTGAACGGCTGGCGAAACTCGCGGCGCGTGCCGTTTTTGATAATACGCGCGGCATATTTACCCGCCTGTATAGCTACCTGCGCCACACCGGGCAAGTATTTGGGGTAGTTGCCGGTCATGTCTTCTACGGCGGCGGCATCACCCACGACGAATACATTCGGGTCGTCGGGCAGGGCAAGGTCTTTGCCGACCACAATGCGGCCGTCTCGCAGCTGCTCGGTCGCGAGGGTTTTGAGCACCGGCACGCCCTCGTTGCCCGCCGCCCAAACAACGTTGACGGTCTCGAGCTTCAAGTCGCCGGCTTTCACGTAGTCTTCACCGACATCTTCCACCATTTTGTTGAGCACGACCTTAACGCCCATGTCCTGCAAATCGCGGCGAGCGCGATCTGAAAGTTTCGGATCGTAGGCTCCTAATATCCGATCAGCACCCTCCAAGACGTATATGCCCAGCTCTTTGGCTGAAATCTGGGGAAACTCGTCGCGTAAAATTTTGGGGCCGATCTCAGAGATAGCGCCTGCCATTTCCACGCCCGTCGGGCCGCCGCCGACCATCACGAAGGTCAGGTACTTGCGGCGCTTTACGGGGTCGGGTTCGCGGCTGGCCATCTCGAAAGAGATGAGGATGCGGTCACGGATCGTCAATGCGTTGTCAATCGACTTCAGGTGCGGTGCATACTGCCGGAAATGGTCGTTACCGTAATAGGTCGGGCGGTTGCCGACGGCGACGATGAGGTAGTCGTAACCGATGGGTGCCTGATTCTTGAGCTGCACGACCTGGTTCTCGCGGTCGATATTCGTCACTTCGTCCATCACCACGCGCATGTTCCTCTGCTTGGCGAAAATATGCCGCAGTGGCGCGGCGATGTTACCGGGCGAGAGCGCGGCAGTAGCCACCTGATACAGCAGCGGCTGAAACAGGTGGTGGTTGGTTTTGTCGATGAGCGTGATCTCGACGTTGGCACGCTTAAGCTTTTTCGCAGCGTTGATACCGGCGAAACCGCCACCGAGGATGACTACTTTTTTACGTTGGGGCATAATGATTTAGAACCAGGATTTACAAGATTGCAAAGGATTTCGAAGACCAAAAGGGCTGGTCACTACGGTAACAGTACAGATGGAAAAAACGTCAACAGAACTGCACTGTAATCCTGAAAATCTTTGCCAATCCTGAAAATCCCGGTTCTGAACTACAGTCTTTTCTTCCGATTGCGTTCAAAGTCATCGAGCACGAACCCGCCGAGCTTGTCGATGCCCGAGTAAAAAGCGCGCCCGTTGTTGGCTTCCGTGAAATCGTGCACGAACTGCTGCAGGTAGGGGTCGCGGGCAATCATAAACGTGCTGATTGGGATGTTGACACGCCGCGCCTGGTGCGCCAGGTTGAGCGTCTTGTTGATGATGCGCCGATCGAGCCCGAAGCTGTTTCGGTAGTAGGTGCCGTCGGGTTGTTTCAGGCAAGTGGGTTTGCCGTCGGTGATCATGCAGATCTGCTTGTTGGGCGTCTTGCGCCGGCGCAGGAGGTCCATCGCGAGCTCCAACCCGGCGACGGTGTTCGTGTGGTAGGGGCCAACTTGCAGGTAAGGTAAGTCCTTGATTTCAATGGGCCAGGCCTCGTTGCCGAAGACGATAATTTCGAGGTGGTCTTTCGGGTAGCGGCGCTTAATGAGTTCGGCGAGTGCCATCGCGACTTTCTTGGCGGGCGTAATGCGGTCTTCGCCGTATAGGATCATCGAGTGCGAGATGTCGATCATCAGCACGGTCGACATGGCGGTCAAGTACTCGCGCTCTCGGACTTCCAGTTCGCGGTCAGTCAGGCGGAAGTCATCGTACCCGAAGCGCACCTGCGCGTTGCGCAGCGACTCGGTCAGCGAGATATCCGTGAGGCTGTCGCCGTAGCGGTACTCGCGGGTTTCGGTGCTGAGGTCCGTGCCCGGCCCGACGAGGGGGCTGCGG
>CAZTEZ010000411.1:0-2989 GCA_964611815.1 uncultured Bacteroidia bacterium
TGCTCGACCCCCACGCGCCACCCCCGCGCGGCGCCTGGAACGCCGAAGTCACCGGCCTCTACCGCTCTGCGAACCACGCGGTGGGCAGCTCTGTGAGTGCAGGCGCCAACTGGCGCAATCTGAGTGGGCAGTTTCGCTTTTCGACGCTGGACTATGGCGATTTGGCCGTCCCCGCCGATTCGTTCGCGTACATCGGCACGGTGCTGCCACTGGAAAACGGCCAGCTGAAAAACACCGCCGGCCGCGAGCGCACCTTCACCGGCCAACTGGGGTATGAAAAATACTATAGAAGGCTTTATTTTCGATCACAGTTGTTCGTCAGCTACTTCGACCAAAACGCCGGCATGTTTGCGGGTTCGCATGGCATTCCGCGCTTTTATCAACTGACCGATGATGGCGCACGCCGCGACATCGATGTACCTTATCAAGATGTACGCCACTTCAAAGTCATCTCGCGCAACGATTTGAATTTGCAAGGTCTACCACATCGGTTTTTCATCGATGTCGGCTACCAGCGCAACCTACGCGACGAATACTCCGCCCCCCACGCGCACGGCGATCAGTACGTGGCCGAAGACAGCCTGGCACTGGCGCTAAATCTGCAGACCATCACCCTCAACGTCCGCGATCGCTGGTCGCTAAGCAATCGAACCCATCTCGACCTCGGCGTGCAGAGCAGCCTGCAGACTAACGACATCGGTGGGTTCGAGTTCCTGCTGGCAGCCTACGAGCAGCAGCGTGTGGGCGGTTACGCAATTATGGAGCACACGATCAACCGAAATCTGTACCTCAGCGGCGGTCTGCGCTACGATTACGGCGCGGTGCAGGTCTCGCCGTTCACCGAAATTCGCCGCAACAGCGATTTCATTCCAACAGACACCATCTCTCGCGTGCAGCAGTTCGACCGCGCATGGGCTAGCCCCAGTGGGTCGGTAGGCATCAGCTGGTTCCCGAACGAAGACTGGAACCTGAAGGCGAACCTCGGTAGTGCGTACCGCTTTCCGCAGGCCGTCGAGCTGGCCTCGAACGGTGTGCACCACGGCGCGTTCCGCCACGAGCAGGGTAACCAGAGCCTCAGCCCCGAACGCGGCTGGCAGGCGGATCTCGGTGTATTTTTCGAGAAAGAGCGGGGCCTACAAGCGTATAAGCTCAGCGTAACGCCCTTCGCCAACTACTTCTCCAACTACATCTACCTCACCCCCACGGCCAGCTTCTCGCGACTGCCGGAGGGCGGACAGCTGTACCGTTACGAAGAAAACCAGGCGCTGCTCTGGGGTGGCGAGGTGCAGGCCGAGTGGAACGGCATCGGGCCGTTTAACCTGCTGGTGGCGGGCGAGTATCTGCGCTCGCGCAACCTCGACACGCAGCTCTATCTACCCTTCCAACCGCCGAGCTCCGTCATGGGCGCGCTGCAATACCAGCCCCGGCTGAAGGGCAAGTGGACGCGCACGCTTGTGTTCGAGGTGCAGGCCGAAGCCTTTGAAGCGCAAGACAGAACCGTGCGCAATGAGCCCGCGACGGATGCCTACTGGCTGCTGAACGCCTACGCCGAGTGGCGCTCGCCCTGGTCGAAGGTGCCCTTCCGGCTCAATGTGCAGGTGCTGAATGTGCTCGATCGTCGCTATTTGCGCCACCTGTCGATCTACCGCATCCTCAACTTGCCGGAAATCGGCCGCAGCGTCAACGTGCGCTTTACGCTGCCGATCATGGGGAATTTGTGAGGTAAACCAGTTGCTGGTGCCGGAAATAGCCCACCATTTCCGTAATTAGCACGCATGGGGTTCGTCTGGATCACAATCTTCATCTTGTTGCCCATCGGCCTGTTCGAGCTCACCAAACGCGTGAAGCTGTTCGAGCTGTTCGGGGTGGTGGTGCTGGGTTATGTGGCGGGCATGATTATCGGCAACATTCCCGGGCTGAATGTGCACCCCGGCGCCGCCGAAGTAGCCACCCAGGGGGCCATCGTACTGGCCCTGCCGATGCTGCTATTCAAAGTCGACTTCCTGGGTTGGCTTAAAACCGCGGGCACGGCCGTTGGGGCGTATGCCACTGCGGTGCTCAGTGTGCTGGTGATGGCCTGTGCGGCTTATCTTATTTTCGATGCCAACCCCGACCGCGCGATGCTCAGCGGAATGTTCACGGGAGCGGCCACCGGCGGTACGGTGAACCTCAACAGCGTCGCACTGGCGGCGAACGCCCCGGATGAACTGGTGTTGCGTGCGAATTTCGTGGACATCATCGCAGGCGGCATCTACCTGCTGGTGCTCATGGGCCCCGGGAAATTCCTGCTGCGCAAATGGCTTGGCAAGCCTAAAGATAGCTTTGCGTTCGACCGCCAGTCTAGTATAGCCGAGGCTGAAGTAAAGCTGACGCTTGCCGACCGCTTGAAAAAGGGGCTAATGAACACCGGCATTGCGATTCTGATTGCACTGGCGGCGCTCATCGCCGCGAGCGGCCTGGTCGAGCTGCTCTACCCCTCTGGCGACAACACCGACTTGACTGGCGATGCGACGGCCCACCCCAATTTCCTGCCGATTTTCATGCTGATGCTGACGACGGCGGGCATCCTGCTGTCTTTCCTGCCCAAGATCCGAGCGTTGCCTTTCATCGACGAAACGGCTGATTACCTGCTGGTTATTTTCGCGCTGGCGCTGGGCTCGCAGGTCAATTTCGCGGAGTTCAAAACGAGCAACCTCGACATCATGGCCTACGGCCTGACGATCATCTACGGCTCCATCGTGCTGCACTATGGTCTCTGCAAGCTCTTTCGCATCGATGCCGACAGCGCCATCATGGCTTCTGGCGCGGCGATTTTGAGCCCCCCGTTGCTGCCACCCATCGCCGAGGTGCTGGATAACAAGCAGGCGCTGATTTCGGGCCTCACCACCGGTATGGTCGGCTATGCGGTGGGCACGTATCTGGGGGTGCTGCTCGTGGAGCTACTGCCGAGGGTGTTCGGTTAGTGCGGGGCGATTACAATGCGGCGTTT
>CAZTEZ010000412.1:0-1464 GCA_964611815.1 uncultured Bacteroidia bacterium
CGCTCCCCCACTGGCGTGTCCAGTCCATCGGGCAGCGCACTTAGAAAGTCTTTTGCGTTGGCAATTTCGGCGGCCTTCCACACGCGTGCATCGTCGGGGTTGGGGTCGCCGAAGGCGATGTTCTCGCGCACGGTGGCATGGAACAGTATGGGCTCTTGCGTAACGATGCCGAACTGTCGGCGGAAGCTCAGCAGTTCGAATGCGGTGTAGTCGGTGCCATCGAACAGCACTTGCCCTGCGGTGGGCAGCTGGAACCGACAGATAATATCCGCCAGCGTGGACTTCCCCGCCCCGCTGGGCCCCACCAGCGCGATTTGACTGCCTTTGGGAATCGTCAGTGAGATGTCTTTCAGCACTGGCTCCTCGCCATAACTGAAGCTGAGATTGCGTAGCTCGATTTTGTCCTGCAAGCCGTCGAATTGTTGCTCGCCCACCAGTTCGGATTGCGAGGGCGGCTCGCTCATCAGCTCCTGCATCCTTCCCCAACTGACGATCGCCCGCTGCACTTTTGTGATGGCACCAGACAGCGTTTTCATCGGTGCCAAAAACTGCGAGAACAGCGCAATGAACGCGATGAACTCCGAGGCTTTCAGGTCGGATTCGCCCAGCAAAATCAAGCGCCCGCCGTAAATCAGGATGGCGATGACGACGAAAATACTCAGCACCTCCGTGAGCGGCGAGGCCAGGCTGGCGCGTCGCTTGAAGCCGATCATGACTTCCATCTGCCGGGTGTTGGCCGATTCGTATTGCTTTCGCGTGTGCGCCTGCGCATTGAACGCCCGAATGATGCGAATGCCGGTGATAAACTCCTCGAGGTAGCTCAGCAGGCTATCCTGACTGGCTTGCCCGCGCTTGGCGCGCTTTTTCAGGGAGGTGGAAATGCGGGCGATAATCAAGCCACTAAGCGGGAGTATGATCAGCGAGAACAGCACAAGCTCCCAGGAAATGAGTAGCATGCTAACTAGAAAAACGATGACCGCGATGGGGTCGCTGATGAGCTTACTGAGCGTGCCCAGCACCGATTGCTGCACGATTTCGACGTCGCTGAGTACGATGTTCATCACCCGGCCTTTGCGGCTGCCGGTGAAAAAGCTCAGCGGCAAGCGCGCGAGGTGGTCGTACAGCTTCTGCCGCAGATTGCGCACAATGCCGTGCTCGATGGGGGCCATAATATAGCTGCTGAGGTAGCGGAAGACGTTCTTGAGCACGATCATCAGCCCGATCAGCAAACAGAACATCAGCAGCGTGTCGAACTTGCCGTAGGTGGCGATCCAATTCGCCAGGGCCTCGTACAGCTCAGCTTTCAAGCCCGTGCCGCCGGTTTCCACCTGTCCTTCCGAGAACAGAATTTCGAGAAAGGGGATCACCAGCGTGAGCGATGCGGCGTTGAACACGTTGTACAACAGCAACAGCACAAACGCCAGCCCAAACGCCGGTGCGTACATGCGCCCTTCGCGCAGGATG
>CAZTEZ010000412.1:1564-2982 GCA_964611815.1 uncultured Bacteroidia bacterium
CAGCACAAACGCCAGCCCAAACGCCGGTGCGTACATGCGCCCTTCGCGCAGGATGTCGAGATAGCTTTTCATGCGGCGGTCTGCGCCATCGTAATTGTGTAACTTTATGCCCGACCGTTCGGTCGCAGCACGCACAGCAGCGTCGTTGTGCGTCGCGTTTTGCAAACATACTTCCACGCGCTATGCCCTCCAAACGTCAATTGAAGTTCGCCAGTATGATGGAGCGCGAACTGAGCCAGATTCTCTCCCGCGAAATCGACGGCCTCGGCAACACCATCCTCACGCTCTCGCACATCGATGTCACGCCCGACTTGAAGCTCGTGCGCGTCTACCTCACGGCCCTGCCAGACGACCAACTGCCGATCATCGTCGACTTTTTGAACGAAAGCCAGGCCTCGGTCCGCCACATGCTGGCCAAACGTATTCGCCACGTCGTGAAGCACATCCCTGAGCTGGTCTTCTACCGCGACGACACCGAGCGCGAGGCCCGCAAAATCGAGGAGCTCTTCGAGAAAATCGGCCCCATACCGGAGAAGAAGGACGATGAGGATGACTTCGACGAGATTTATCCGAATGCTTGATCTCTTCCCCCCAACTGGTACATCCTGAGCGCAGCAGCCTGCCCTGAGCGAAGTCGAACGGGAAGGACCTACAACTCTAGCTGCAAGCGCATGTTTAACAAGTAGTTCCTTCGCTGCGCTCAGGATGTACCAGCAGTAACATGAAAAACCTCCCCCTCTTCATCGCCCGCCGCTACCTGCTCTCGCGCAAGCTGCCGAGCGCGGTGAACCTCATCACGTGGGTGTCGATTGTGGGGATAACGCTCGTCACGGCCGTGCTCATCATCGTGATGTCGGTCTTCAACGGCTTCAACGTACTGCTCGGCGAGCTGTACCAGACCTTCGACCCCGATTTAAAGATCATTCCGGCCACAGGCAAGTACGTCGATGCGGACAGCACGCTGCTCAGTAAGCTGCGCGGCATCGAGGGCGTGGCCACCGTTGGCATGTCGCTGGAGGCGCGGGCGGTGCTCAAAAACGAAGAGCGCCAGCAGCTCGTCCGCCTTAAAGGTGTCGACAGCGAGTTTCGCCGCATCAGTTCGATTAATGCGATCATGGACATTGGCGAATACGACTTGCGCACACACAAAGGGACGCATGGCGCTGTGCTGGGCGCTGGCGTGGCCGGACGGCTGGGCGTGTACTCGACTATCGAACTGCCGACGCTCACGCTGTTCTCGCTGTCGGCGACGAAAAACGTATTACAGCTCGGAGAGGGTGCCATTAACTACGCCGAGCTCTACCCCAGTGGACGCTTCATTCTACAAAAAGACTACGACGACGAGCTCGTGATCGTTCGCCTGGACGTGCTGCGCAAGCTGCTCGACCTGCCGACGAAAGTCTCCAGCTACGACCTGG
>CAZTEZ010000413.1:0-2949 GCA_964611815.1 uncultured Bacteroidia bacterium
CGGCCAGGTCGGGGTTGCGCGGCATGATGGTCGCGACGGCCTCGCCGGCTTTGATCGTCTCGCCGATACCGGTTTTGAGTACGCGCACGATGTAGCCGTCCTGCGGCGCGATGATATAGTGGCGCCCGCGACGGATGGCCATGTTCGCAAACTCGTTGCGTAGTTTGGCGAGCTTGGCCTTTGTTTCCTGTAATTTTGACTCTGTTTCCGCCCGAGTAGAGGCTGATTTGGAGAGCTTATCGCCGAACTCCGCACGAATTGTATTCAGTTCAATTTTGGCGTTAATCAGATCATTAATGGCGTTCTCGTACTTGTTTTGTGCGCCGGTGAGTTTCGCCAAGGTCTCCTGGCGTTTCATGGCGTAGTTCTCGAACTCCTGCTCGGAGATAAGCCCCTCGTTGAGCAGGTCGCGGTAACGCTGGAAGCGCGTCTGTGCCACATCGCGGTCGACGGTTGCGGCAGCAACAGCAGCGCTGTCAATTTGCACTTTCAAACGCGACTGTTCCACCTTGTTCTCGGCTTGCTCCAGCTTAAAACGCTGAGCGTCGGTCAGCGCAGAATACTGGTCGACCAAGGCATTACGCTTGTCGCCCAGGCGATCGACAGACTCGCCCGTCGCGTCGATCTGCTCTTTCAGTCGATCGAGCAGCTCGGGGTCGAAGTACTTGTCTTTGATCTCCTGGATCCTGATAATCGTATCGCCCGCTTCCACAAACTGGCCTTCCTGCACATACCATTGCACGATTTGGCCGTCGATGGCGGTGTTGATGGTCTGCGGGCGGTTGTTCGGCGAGAGCGCCGTAACGCCGCCGTTGGCACGGATGTTCTGCTGCCAGGGCAGGAACACGAGAATGAGAATGATCGAAAAGATGGCGATGATCCAGTACGCCACCCGCCGACTCGAGCGTGGTGTGCGCAGGAGGCGATACGCGTAGTACGATTCGCGTGTGGGCCGCTGAATCTGCTCTGACGGGCGGCCTACGGGGCGTGGGCTTTTGTAATCTGGCATTCCGTCGGGGCTTACACTTTTGGGAGAAGATACTCAAGCTCAGGTGTTTCAATCAAGCTCTTGTAGTCGCCTTCGTATTGTTTGGCGCCATCGGCAATGCCGATGACCTTGTCGCATCGGGCCACCATCTCGCGTGTGGTGCACAACACAACGAGCGTCCAGTTGTTTTCGTGCGAGCAAATCGCCTGCATGATGCTCTCGCGCGCTTGCGAGCCATGCGGCAGGTAGTCTTCGTCGATGAGCAGCAGACGCGGTCGCTCCACAATGGCGCGTGCCAGCAGCAGCTGCTTGATGGTGTCTTCGTTGAACTGGCGCCCACCCGGCAGCACGCGTGTTCGCAGTCCGTCTTTGAAAATTTCGCTGTAGTTTTCGATACCCACCTGCTTGAGCGCCCAGGTCACATCATCGAGTTCGATGCGCAGCTTGCCCATCGCGATGTTATCGAAAATCGTGCCCTCGAAGAGCTCCGGGTGGTCCACGCACTGGCCCACCTGGTCGCGCAGCGACATCACGTTGATGTCTTTAAGCGAGAGGCCGTCGACCTCCACAGAACCTGAATAGTTGAACAGCTGGCCCGAAATCACCTTCATCAAGGTGTGCTTTCCAGACCCACGCGGGCCCACAATGCCGATGTGTTTTCCGGCTTCCATCGTCAGCGAGATGTTCGTGAAGCCGGCCATCGTGTTGTTGCTGTAATGGTAGCTGAGATTGTGCGTTTTCAGCTCCATGGCGGTGTTGATGTCGCACTCCAGGCGCACACCGTGCGAAGGCTCCAGTGGCAAGTCCGTTACCTGCCCCACTTTTTTGACGGCCGTCAGGAGGTCGTAGATGATGTCCAGACTGAGGAAAATCTTCTCCACACCGGCCAGTATCGAAATCACGACGATCTCTGAAGCCACGAACTGACCAAGCGTGATCTCGCGGTTCACAACCAGAATGGCACCGAGTACCAAAACGCCGCCGGTGACCAGCGTCTTAAAGATCGTCACCGTGGCGTACTGCTCGATCAGCACACGGAAGTGGGCCTTACGCTTTTTGAGGTAGTCGCTCACGTGGGCATCCATGCGGTTCATGGCCAGGTTCGTGAAGCCCGCGAGCTTGAATGCGGACATCGTGCGGGCGATCTCCTCGAGCCAGGCGACGGTCGCATACTTGTGCGTGCTCTCTTTGATACTGGTGTCCAAACCGCGCTTGCCCGTCCAGCGGAAAATGAGGACGATGATGATGACGAGCACCAGATCGAAAAACACGAAAAACGGGTGGTAGAACGTCAGCAGAATCAGCCCGAAGAAGATGTTGAGCAGACTCGTGATGAAGTCCATGAACAGTTTTGCGAAGCCTTTCTGGATTTGCAAAACGTCGAAAAAGCGGTTCATCAGCTCGGGGGCGTACTTTTCGAGGATGGCCTCCAGGCGCAGACGGGGTACACGAAAAACAAACTCGAAGGCCGCTCGAGTGAAAATTCGCTGTTGCAAAATCTCCACAATCCTCAGCTGAAAGATTTGCAGGATACCTGTGAGCAGCACCGCGAGTATAACGAACACGATCAAGAGCACCACCTGGCTCGCGATCACACCACCGGAGATCAGGTTGATAATCGCCTGAATACCAAGCGGTAATGAAACCGACAAGATACCGATAGCCACCGCATACACCAAGATGTAGCCCAGGTCGCGCTTATCGGCCATCATCAGGTTCCACAGCCGGCGCATGGGCGTCAGCTCAGTCTCGTCGGCTTCGGCCGTCCGGCGTTTGCTGAGGATAGGCGCAGTGTTCAGCACGCTGATGAACTTCAGCTCCTCGCCCGGCGGGACGTTCTCGCGGATGAGTTTCTCGAACGCCTTCTTGCTGAACTTGCGCTGTCGCAACCCGTCTTCCAGCAAATCGAAGAAAATGACCTCGTCGGGCTCAATTTGCTGCACCAGCTTGGGCGGTTCGTC
>CAZTEZ010000414.1:0-2941 GCA_964611815.1 uncultured Bacteroidia bacterium
CCCAAGCGTTGTGCCAATCATGTGAGGATGCACCGACTGGGTTCACGCGCTGCTGGTCCGCCCGGACCGGAGCGTAGGGCGGGCCAGCAAACTTGCTTCGAGTGTGTGATGGGCGGCGACACTGTTGGTGTCATCGCGATTCGCACAACACATTCGCCAAAAAGAAAAAAGCGTCGATCCTGTTAGATCGACGCAAGCGGCTCAGTCGAATTGGACAATCAGGTTTTTCGCTTCAGCTCCGGCGACGACGGATCGAGCTCAACCCCGCACCGACCGCGAGCAGACCGGCCGCACCAGGGGCAGGAATCTCAATGCTCGTAAAGCCAGATACAGGGATAACATTGTCTTCACTCGAAGGACCCTGGAGCACAGAATCGCTCAGAGACGAATTGACGAGATATGTCGTTCCTGCCGTGAACGAGAGGGAGGCTGAGCCTGCTCCCGAACTTACATCCACATCGAGCAGGCTCGCGCCATTGGCCTCGGCAACAAAGAAAGAACCGTTGGTTATCTGGGTAAAATCCCATGAGGCGAAGGTGACGACATCCTGCGAGACTGTGAAGAAAGCGAAATGGCTAGAATTTACGTTTGACGTGCCGTCAGGATCGTCAATACGGTTGAGAATAAGGGATGCATTACCCAAATTTTCGATCGAAGCGGGCACGCTCACAACGCTCACATCCCACGGCCCGGATGTTAGTGCAGTTGAATCCACCGTTCCAGAAAGACCAATGGTATTCAGGAACGTGGACGCGGCCCCAGGAGCCGGATTGCTGGAAAACTCGAACGATTCGGCATGCGCGGGTGCGGAAACCGCCCCAACCGACGCTACAACGGCGCACAAAATCTTCGCGTTCATTGACGTGTCTCTCTCTCAAGCTCGGCGCATCGCGCCTGGTGTTTCTTCGACTCGCCGGCTCACAGGAGAGCCGGCCGTAGCCAACTTACCACGAATTGGGTGATGGGTCAACGCGCAAGTGGTCGCGATTGTCGATCGAGAATCAGATTCTCTATCTTCAAGAGGGCCTGTTACCCATACAAAATTCGTACGGATCGGCTGCGCATACGCTGTGTGCAGCGCTTATCGATCATCAGAATCAGATTGCTGGAGTTTCGAGCGCCGCGGGATCATGAGAGTTGCTGACTTTCGCCAACCGCGCCCGCACCGCGTTCGCGGTGAACTCGGGCCCGTTGTCGCTGCGAATGTGCTCATGCACACCGCGCGTCGCCATCAGCCACGCCAGCCGTTCGAGCACGTCATCGCTCTTGAGCGTGCGGGCGACATCGATCGTCAGGCACTCACGCGTGTGCTCACCGATCACCATCGGCATCCCCAGCGGCTTGCCGAGCTCGACCTCGGCCTGACGCAGCTCGTTCACGATCTGCTCAGACGAATGACGCTTCCTGGCCATGTCGGATCCACTCGGAGTGCCGGGCGATCCGAAGATACGAGCCGGAATGGGTTCAGGGGGAAAGGTCAATCCGCATGCCCCGGATTGAAAGTCCGCCTCGGGGTGACCCGAGTGTTGGTTCGAGTCCCACTGGGTCCACGCGGTTTCGCACTATGTGTCTTCTCAAAACAGGGACTTGTGTGCCCATGATATCCTGTTGGCTCCGATCGCTCGGGATCGCCTGTGAGGGCCCCGGTGTGGCCGAGCAGGACACCGAGACACCGAACCTCGCCAGGGCGGTGATCGGTACACAGATCTATGGAATCACATGACTGTACAAGAAGTTGGCGCCGTGAACGGTCAACATCAATGAAGACACGACCAGAACCGTGCGGGAACAGACCGTTTTTTCGCGTCGCATCGCCCATGAGCATGAAAAGAGCGCAAAGCCGGCTCCAAACACGTGCGACCACTAACAAACCTGATATCCGAATGCGTAGATTCTGAATATGAAGTAATTTAGATAAATTTGTGTTAATAACCGTGGTCACGGTGACAAACGGGGCGAAACAGGATGCCCTGATGGATATCGGGCTTCGTGATTGTTCTGCCTCGTGGTTGCTCATCGGGTGTGTGTCCAGATGCACTCATCGCGATGCCATCCTGCCGCGGGCCAGTACTCTGGCAGCTCAATGCGACGCACCAGTATCAAGGCGCGGGTCTTCGCCATCGGCGTCGCGCCAGCGTAGCGCGAGGACCTGCGTGCCGGTGCGTTGGAGGTCGGTGCCGAAGTTGTCGTCGCAGGCGACGATGAGCAGGCGCCCCTATTCGTCCGGGTCGCCCGTGAGCTGCGCGATGGTCGGTCCGAGGGCGAGGGCCTCGGCGTTGCCGAGCCACGCCAGTCCGCCGGGGCGGACGAGGTCGCCCAGGTTGGCGACGGGTCGCTTGCTCAGGATGGGCAGGCGGGTGCCCGAGGGGTCGGGCGCGTTGCGGGTGGAGCCGTTGAGGAGGAAGAGGCGTGCGCCGTAGCCCATCGGCACGGTCAGCGAGCGCTCGAGGGCAAGGACGCGCCCGCCGGGGAGGGGCTCGAACTCGGTGAGGGAGTGGATGGCGAAGCCGGAGCCGAGGTGCGCGGGTCGCGGCTCGGTCTTGTAAAAAAAGGCGGGCTCGAGGGCGGTGCGGGCGTCGGTGAGGACGAGGCAGCGCGTCCCGGCTTTGTCGGTGGCCTCCTCGCCATCGCCTGTGAGGGCCGTATGCAGCTAGCTTTCGGGATCTGATCGTATATCAGAAGGCACGGCAGTTGTCCCGTGAAATCTTCGAGGTGACGAAGACTTTTCCCAGGGAGGAGATGTATTCGCTGACCGATCAGATTCGCAGGGCTTCGCGGTCTATTGGCGGGCAGGTTGCAGAATCATGGGCGAAGCGGCGCTACGAACGACACTTCATCAGCAAGCTGACTGACGCTGATGGCGAGCAGCTTGTACCGTTACCTTGGTCAGCAGATCGGTCAGGGCTATGAGACCGCGAAGTCGCAGCATTTGTTTGGAGAC
>CAZTEZ010000415.1:0-2927 GCA_964611815.1 uncultured Bacteroidia bacterium
TGGCCGCCGAATCAAAACGCGCGGGCATCAAACTGGATTTCAAAAACGGGCTTGAAACCGCCGATACGATGAAGCTGGCGCAGAACCACTTCAAGCTACGCACCCGCCCGACACTCACGCAGACCTACAAACGGCTCTTCAACCGCACCTTCGACGGCGCGCACAATGCGCTCGTGGATGTCAAGGCCTGCTGCGATGTGCTCTTTGCGCTCAAACAGCAGACGGAAGTCGCGCAATCCACACTGTATTGAGTCCGCAGGGCTTCGTCATCTGAACAACTGTGGCTCCTGCAATGCGTTTGAGTAATTTTTTGGCCGTAGCTTGCTCAAAAATTGACCGACGCTATGCCCATTCTGAAGTTCAAACACCTCGCTTGCATTGAGCAGAACGACCACTTCGGCACCGACGAAGTGTACTTCCGCGTGAACGACCTGCGCCTGCGCATGGGCATGAACATGGAAACCGGCGGCGATGTCAACATGGGCCCCAAGTGGGACCAGGATTTTCGTGAGACGGTAAAAATCGAGCTCTACGACATCAACAAGGGCGTTAACGACAGCTTCCTCGGTGAGCACACCGTCAGCAAAGACGAGCTCGGCAAGGGCGAGCAGACCGTGACCTTCGACGCCCATAGCCGCGGCAAGTACGTCCTGCGCTACGAAGTCGTGGACGGGGAGCTGGGGCCGGAGCGGTGAGGTTGGTAGGTGTTGAAATAATCCAACAGTTGCTGCTTCACAAATTTCGAAAGCCCAACAAAGCGGATATTATCCTTGACGAACTGTTTGCCAAATTTGTCAATCAGCACACCAAAAGCACCGTGTAAAAAGCTGGAAGATACGTTATTGATGCCTGTCATGGATACGACCACTTGCGTGTCCTGTCGGAACAACTGATCAATTTCAGCAGATAATCCACGCCCACCTTCGAAGGTTGTCCTATCTGCTATCAATGCGTTCGCTTCTAAGTGTCTATGTGTTGCAGGCTTCATAATCAAAAAGTAAGTTCGTCACCGAAAACGTCATCCTCAGAAACTTCATCTAATTCATTTAGTGGAACCCGTAGCTCTATGATCGTACCTGAAAATGATTCCGTTAATGTGGGCTCTATAATAAGATTGGGGTAAAGTTTATACTGCACGCTGTTAGTATGTATAGACATTTCACCCCCCAATCCAGTTACAAATTCATAAGCGTTCGTTAATCCGAAACCTCTGTTGCGCTCAGTGGTAAAACTAGAATTTTTCCTTTGAAGTGCCCATTTCAGTAGTGGAACATCACCAATATCAATATCCGTTAATCGGCGATAGTAATCCTCCACTCTCTCTATGAGGCCAATACCAGTATCGCCAATCAGAAAAGTAGCCTCTTGTTTTTGTTTGTTGTAAAGCGCAAAAAAAGAAGGCGGAAGTGTGTCTGAGCTGTGATCAAATGTGTTATTGAGCAATTCCTTTAAAGACAGTTCTACCATATTAAAATCCTTAGAAGGCATATACTCTTTCAGCCAATCAGACACCTGTAAAGACAAAAAATCAATCTCATCTTGGTGCACTAATCTGCAAGGTATAACAGCATCTTGCAGTGTTTCTTCTTGAAATGCATCAGGCTTAACCTTTGCAAAGCTTTCAAACCATTTTCGCCCAAGTAATTGTTTGGCAAAAGCCTTATCCTCAGGTGGCAAAATGGCAATATTGAAGCCTAATACACGTGAGTAATGAATCAGTCGATGTAAACATACAAGCTTAATATCAGTGCTTTTAGTCAAATTGGAAAGGTCATAAACTAATTCAACTATATAAGGATTTAACAGCGATAATCGACGCATCTTGCCTGTTACTGCCAGCTTGTGGTAGTGAAAAACTGTTCTGCTATTGTCAATAGTAATTATCATGACAGGCTAAAATCTACCGCACCTGCGCCCCACTCGCAATCGCAGCTTCCGGCGAGACAAACACCAGCTTACCGCTGGCATCCTCCGCCATCAGCACCATGCCCTCGCTGAGCACACCCCGCATTTTGCGCGGCTTCAGGTTGGCCACCAGCACCACCTGCTTGCCCGGCAGGTCGGCAGGCTCGTAATGCTTAGCGATGCCCGAGAGCACCGTGCGCTCGTGGTCGCCAACGTTGAGGGTGAGCTTCAGCAGCTTGTCGGCTTTGGGCAGCTTTTCGGCGGCGGTGATGGTCGCCACGCGCAAATCGAGCTTTATAAAATCATCGAACTCGATTTCATCTTTGATCGGCGCAACTTTCGTTGTTTCGAGTGCAGCGTCTGCAGCTGCATCGGCGTGCTCAGCTTTGGCCTGGGCTTTCAGCTTGTCCTGTTGTGCATCCACGAAGCTCTGGTCGAGTTTCTGGAACAAGAGCTCGGGCTTGCCGATCTGGTGCCCGGCCTCCACGAAGTACTGCAGCGTGCTCAGCTGCGCCCACTTGCGGCGCGGGAGCTGCATCATTTCGCGCAGCTTGTTGGTCGTGAATGGCATGAACGGCTCGCAGGCCGTCGCCAAAGCTGCGGCGATTTGCAGGCCGACGTACAGAATCGTGCCCGTGCGGCCCTTGTCGGTTTTCCAGACGTGCCAGGGCTCTTGCTCGGCGAGGTAGCGGTTGCCCACCCGCGCGAAGTCCATCAGCTCGGCGGCCGCTTCCCGGAAACGAAACTGCTCGATACTCGCGCCGATGTGCTCGCTTTTCACTTTGATGGCCGCCAAGGCTTTGGTGTCGGCATCATCCATGTGGTTGGGCGAGGGCACCGCGCCGTCGTAGTACTTGTGCGTGAGCGTCAGCACGCGATTGACGAAGTTGCCGAAGATGGCGACGAGCTCGTTGTTGTTGCGTGCGAGGAACTCCTCCCAGCTGAAATCCGCGTCTTGCGTCTCGGGTGCACCGGCGGTGAGCACGTAGCGCATCACGTCGATCTTGTCCGGGTGCTCCTCG
>CAZTEZ010000416.1:0-2919 GCA_964611815.1 uncultured Bacteroidia bacterium
TCGAACCGGGGTTTGATTTTGCATTTCGCAGCGATGCGGGCAACCTGCGCCAAACCTACCAGATTGCAGAAGTGGGCGGGCGTTTGCGGCTCTCTGTCAAAGAGGACTATCTGATCAAATACGGCGAAAAGGTCTACCTCGATTCGCCCTTCCCGGTGCTTTATGCCGACTACAAATACGGCCGCTCGGGCATACTGAGCAGCGATTTCAACTACCACCACCTGTCGCTCGCGCTTAACGACCGCCTGAACCTCGGGCGTTTCGGCTGGCTGATGTACACGATCAAAGCCGGGCAAATTTGGGGCACGCTGCCCTTTCCGCTGTTATACGTTTATGAGGGCTCGCAATCCTGGGCGATGGGCCGCATGGGCTGGAGCACGGCCGCCATCAAGTCGCTGGCCGGCAGCATGAACCGCACGGCGACGTACGCGGATATTCGTTTCAACCTGATGTACTTCTACGAGTTCACCGCCGACCGCTACCTCGCGGCCGGCTTCGACCACCACTTCGACGGCTATTTCCTGCGCAAGGTTCCGCTCATCCGCAAGCTGAAGTGGAAGTCGCTGGCAACGTTCCGCCTGGGTCTGGGTACACTCACGGAAGCCAACCGCCAAATGAACACCCTTGACGAAGAAGACCCCATCTTCGACAGCGATGCCTCCGTCGAACCTTTTCAGCAGTTCGTCCAAGCGCCCACCCGCCCCTACATGGAAATGGGCGTTGGTATCGAAAATATCCTCAGACTGATCCGTCTGGACTACATCTGGCGCCTCTCGTACCAAGACCCCCGCCGCAGCGATGCCGTAGAGGGCTACCTCCTGCGTCACGGCCCGCGCATTACGATAAGCTTCTCGCTCTAAGGCATTAAAATCCAGCTTTTATCTCCCGTTAACGGTGCTTTTTAGCGCGTGTGTACTAACATCCGTTCGTCGAAAGTGTGCGTTGGCGCACTTCGGTTTCACACAAAATTCAGTTATATTGGAGTACACCGACGAACGACAGCGCCTCAAGCTGCGTTCTACATGTAAACACCTCGTTCTTATGTTTGGCAAAACCAAATCTGAAAAAGAGCTCGAACTGAGCAAGTCGTCGCGTTTCAACCTGCGTTTTATGCGACGCACCAACATGCTCGCCATCATTATGGCAGTTGGTGGTATTTTGATCAAGGTGATCGTTGAGTTGGTCTGACCATCGATCAGCTTTGCCCAGACCACCTATCCTGATTACCTCGTTCTCTTCTTATATCAACCGACACATGATAACCACGAGCCCCTCTCTGGTGACGCACGGTGTGAAAGTCAGCGTGCAGTCGATGTTCATGCCCGAGCAGTCTTCGGCCAAAGAGAAAACGTATTGCTACGCCTACCGAATTAGCATCACGAATGAAACCGATTCTCCCGTGCAGCTGCTTCGGCGTCACTGGCGCGTACTCAACGGCCACGGCGAAGAAAAGATCGTCGAAGGCGACGGCGTGATCGGTAAACAGCCCGTCCTCTGGCCCGGCGAAGAGCACGGCTACGTGAGCGGCTCGGTCATCACCACGCCCATTGGCACCATGAGCGGCTTTTACGTCATGGTAGAGGCTGAGACCGGCCGTGAGTTTCAGGTCACTATCCCGACTTTCCTGCTCGTGGCCCCGCACACGTTGAACTGATCTGCGCACAAATCGCGGTCATTCAGCAATAATACTCCTTCTATGGCTTCCCGCATTACGGCTCGCTACACTGGCGAATTGCGCACCGAACTCGTTCATGAGAAATCGGGCGCAACACTCATTACCGATGCCCCTACCGACAACCACGGCAAAGGCGAGGCCTTCTCGCCCACCGATCTGTTAGCTGCTGGCGCGCTCAGCTGCATGCTGACCGTTATCGGCATCGCCGTTCAGAACGATCAACTGCCAGAAATCGCCGCCATGAATGGTAGCGTCGAAAAGCAATGGGGAGCAGCCCACGCCATGTTGAACGTCTGGTCATTGAGCTGGAAATTACCGGCTTGTTCAGCGACGACGAGAAGCGGCGCATTGAGCAGCTCTCTCGGCACTGCCCCGTGACCAACAGCTTTCCGGATTCGCTTGAAATTGACCTCAATGTGAAGTTTCTGAGTCCGACAACCAACTGATCCTGAAGCCCCCCGCTGCTTTCTCAGATTTTTAGTAACATTGGTGCTAAGTACAACGTTTAAAGGGTATAGGCCACATGCCTAGACCTTTTCAGATTGATTTGGCACGGCTTTTGTGTATAGTATATTGGACACTTTAGCCTTAATCTTATGAACGCCCTACCCACACGACTGCTCCTTATTGTCGTCGCCTTGATCGGCTGGCACACGGCTGCGGCTCAAATCGATGAGCCCAAAGTGGTGAAGCTACCGGCAGATAAAGACGGTACGCCTGTATATCGCATCGACGCGACGGAAGTGATCGGCGAGGGTACGGGTATGCAGGGCCGCAAGCGCCACATGAAACGCGTGAAGCGCCGCAATAAATTGCGCCGTAATGTCATCAAAGTCTACCCCATAGCCAAAGCAGTTGGGCGGTTGGTGAATGACATCAACGCGAAAATCGAGGCGACGGATAATGACTTCAAGAAGCGTCGCTACTTGAAGAAACTCGAGCGCGAACTGAAAGACAAGCACGAAAAACGCCTGCGCAGCCTCACGATGTCGCAAGGCCGTGTGCTGATTAAGCTCGTGTACCGCGAAACGGACAACTCGGTCTACCACCTCGTTAAAAACTACCGTAACTCGGGAGTGGCCACCTTCTGGCTCTTACTTGGCAAGCTGTTCAAGATTGACATCAAAGACGGCTACGACCCCAACAAGGAGGTCGCCATCGAGCAGATTATTCGTGAGATCGAGCGCGGTGAAATCGAGCGCTACGAGGTGTATAACTACTGATCTTACACCAGCCCCAGCAGA
>CAZTEZ010000417.1:0-2896 GCA_964611815.1 uncultured Bacteroidia bacterium
CGCGCGCCTGCCTTGGCGCATCACCCGCAGCGATGGTCAGCCCTTTGCGTTTGCGGGGCTGTGGCGCAAAGAGAAGCGCCGCAAATCGACGATGGTGTTCACCATCGTCACCGCGCCAGCGCACCCCGACCTCGCGTGGCTGCACGACCGCATGCCAATCATTCTGCCGCCCTATTACGAGCGTGACTGGCTCGCTGGCGCTAACCCTAAAGAGATGCTCGAATCGGCGGTGGCCGATTTTCAGGTGCAAGATTACACCTGGTTTCGCGTCGACCCGCGCGTGAATTCTTCGCGTGCAGAAGGGCCGGAGCTCATCAAGCCCGGTCAACAGCAGGGGAGTTTGTTCTAGGCGGTGTTAAGCTGGCAACGCGATAGGCTCTTGTTCCTTTGCTTTGGCGTGCAGTTGGCGCACTGCTACCCATGCCATCAGTGCCGTAGAATGCTGTAGCGCCGATTCGTCGATATTAAAGCGCGGGGTGTGCAGGCCGTGGATGATGCCGCGCTCCTCGTTGCGGATGCCCAGGCGATAAAAACAGCCCGGCACCTCGTGGGTGTAGTAGGCGAAGTCTTCGGCGGCCGGCCAGAGGTCGAGGTTGATAACGTTTTCGTCGCCCATAAACTCACGGATGGCCTGCTCGGTGGTGGCCGTCAGTTCCTCGTCGTTGTGCAGCACGGGGTAGCCGACTTTGATTTCCAGATCGAGCGAAAGGCCCAGGCCTTCGATAATGCCGTGGGCGATGCTGCGAATCTGATCGTGCGCGCGGAAACGCCAGTCTTCGTCGTAGGTGCGGAAGGTGCCCATCAGCTTCACTTCTTCGGGGATGATGTTCGTGGCACCGAATGCGCGCACATCGCCAAAGCTCAGGACGCTGGGTACGCGCGGATCTGCCGACCGGCTCACGACCGTCTGCAGTGCCGTGATCATCTGCGCCATGGCCACGATGGGGTCTTTGCACTCGTAGGGGTGCGCCGCATGCCCGCCAACGCCTTTGATCGTCATGTGAATCTCGTCGGCAGAGGCCATGTAGCGCCCCGATTTGATGCCGATTTTGCCCACCGGAATTTTGGTGTCAACGTGCTGGCCAGTAATCGCTTGCACGTCGGGGTTCTGCAACACGCCCTCTTTAATCATCACACTCGCGCCACCCGGGATCTTCTCTTCCGATGGCTGGAAAATCAACTTGATGCGCCCGGGTAAGTGGTCTTTAATTTCATTCAGTAAGCGCGCCACGCCTAGCAAAGACGACGTATGTACGTCGTGCCCACACGCGTGCATCTTGCCCGAGTTGTTCGATTTGTAGTCGACATCGTTCGCCTCCTGGATGGGCAGCGCGTCCATATCGCCCCGCAGTGCGATGACCGGCCCATCGGGGTTACCCTCGATCATGGCGACCACGCCTGTGATGGCTACGCCCGATTCATAGAGAATGCCTTCGGCTTCCAGAAAGTCGATGACTTTGCCAGCTGTTCGCGTTTCTTCGAATGCAAGTTCGGGGTGAGCGTGGAGGTCGCGACGAATCGCGACGATTTCATCCGCGATTTCGCGACCGCGGCGTTGCAGGTGGGGCAGGATTTCCATGGCGTTGACCTTCGTTTAGTTGAAGATAAACACCGAACGGGCGGGATGCAATCTTGACTGCGCGATGTTATCGACGCGCTCTACCAATCGAAATCGTCGTGCACCTGTTGCAGGAAGGCTTCAAAGCCGCTCTGATTCTCGAGGCGGTGGACGTCAAAGGCGGTGAACACCAAATTGACATTGCCCTGCAGGTTGGTGTTGCGCGATGCAATCAGTGTACTCAAATTCCAGTTTTGGCCGCCAAGCGTCACAAGATTGCCGGTGTAAATCGGTTCGGCGGTGCTAGAATAGAAGGGCACGACGGGCTGAATGAGGAAGATGCTTTCGTTGGCAATATCCGGATAGCCGTTTTGCCCGGTCACGAGGCCACCTCCGTTTTGGTTGGGTATGACAGCGACTTGCGCCGTCACGGCACTATCGAGCGCGCCGAGCTGCGTGAAGATGTTGTCCGGGAAGAGCGTATCTTGTAGGGCCGTGATGAGCAACAGGCGGTTATCGTTGTCGGTGCCAGAGAGATAGGCCTCCAGTGGCGTGCTTGAAGCTTGCAGCTCATCCTGGTTGCCGGGATCGTCGATCCAGGCCAGTTGGTCGTATTGTGCGATCCAAAGACTGAAGTGAATGTTGCCAGCGCGTGAAAGGGCTGTCGAGTCTTTTAAATCCACATAATCCACGCCGTTCCAGATGCTGCTCATGGCCGGCTCGTAGATCGGGCGAGTGGCTGGGGCAGCTTCAAAATCATCGAGCACCAGAATTTCGCCTGTTTTCGGCACCACATAAAAGGCCCCTGAGGTGTCCACTTTCGACTCCAAAGCACCCTCGTCTCTCGCGCGCAGATAAATGGTATTGGTTTGACCGAGGCGGTAGTCGTTGACAGTCAGGGCCTGTGGTTCGTCGTCGGTGTTCAGGTAAACCTGCGCGGTGCCCGGGCCGGTCATCATCGGGTTTTGGGGCACGAGGGAAACGATTTCCGTGGTTGCGCCCACGCTGTACCAGTCGCCGTCGTTGATTTTGAATTCGATATCAGCGAGCGTCTCGTCGCCATCGGGGTCACCGGCGTTGATGCCAAAAGTCAGCACCACATAGTTGGTGTCGCGTGGGAGCAGACTGGCATCCTGAATGACCGTCGGCGGCGTGTTGCGAATGGGAACACGCAGATAGGCGGGCTCGGGGTCGACATTGCCGGCATCGTCGATGGCGCGCACCCAGAAGTTGATGTCCGTGGTGTCCGAATCGGTGCTGATGTCGAACGAGAAGACCGAGTCCGTGCTCGTGGTGTACGTCCAGTTTTGGTTGTCGAGCGAGACTTCGTAGCCCTGC
>CAZTEZ010000418.1:0-2887 GCA_964611815.1 uncultured Bacteroidia bacterium
GGTCTTCCCGAACCCCGCACGTCAGACTGCGACGCTTGCCATCAGCAGCGAGGCCACCGGCACTGCCAACGTCAGCCTGCGCGACAACACCGGCCGCCTGGTCTACAGCCAACAGTTTACCGTCAGTGGCAACGCCCAGCAAACGCTGCCCATCGCCGAGCTGCCCAACGGCCTGTACCACGTCACACTGGAGCTGAACGGCGCCACGCAACACAAGAAGCTGATTATTCAGCACTAAACTCGGTCAAGAGACAGTCTCTCTCTGCCCAGAACGGGGCGCTTCTGACACGTGTAGATTCGCCCTTAACAGCAACGCTCGTCATCTTCGGATGTCGGGCGTTTTTGTTGTGTGGTACAACGTTGATTCCAAAAGTGGCGAAAAGTGTTTTTGGGATACTGGCGCGAAAGTGTGAAATAGTATGAGAGCTTAACTCTATCTAAGTATGAAATCGACATCTACATTTATTCTCGCCTTAATGCTTTTACTTGCATTTCAGCCTGTGCAAATGAAAGCACAAAATTGTAATCCAACAATATTCTCGCTGGACGGGTCAGATTTGGCACTGCCGCCAGTTGTGTCGCCAACAATTTCGGTATCAGTAAATAATACTGCTGGGTATGTCGATAGCTTAACCATTTGGGATATGGGCGACGGGACGATTTATCAGGATACTTCTGTGACGCACACCTACGCTTCTACCAGTACCTATACCATTAGTGTTCAGCTAATAGGCTCAACCTGCAGCGATAAAACATTAACAACGGACTGGTATGCCATTGTCAACACACCTTGCAGCTCACGTTTTAGGGCTTATCCGCAGCAGAACAATAGCAATTTGTTTATGCTGCAAGCATTAAATGCAAACAGCGTCAACGTTTTTAACTCGGTTGTGATGGACTATGGAGATGGTACGGTAGATACAGTTTCAAACCTCTCTGTTCAGCATGCGTATGCGGCAGTTGGCAACTATCAAGCCTGCCTTACTGTCCAGGACACCGGGGGTTGTACCAATACCTTCTGTGACTCCGTTTCAACAGCCACATCACCAACAGGTGTTGACAGTATCACTGGCAACGTCTATCACGTTCAAAATGAGACTGCATTTAGCATAGACCATGCGGTTGTTTACCTCATTCAGCATGACCCGGTTGTGCAAAGTCTGACGGCTGTTGACTCGGTCGTACTAACGCCTGCTGACAGCGGCCAATATTCATTTCAAGGCTTGGCTCCAGGGGTCTATTTTCTTAAAGCCGCCCCTTTACCTGCTGACCCGGCATATGGGACGACATTGCCGACGTATTGCAACCTTCAGTCTCAATGGGTTAACGCCACTGGGGTAGTGCGCGGCTATTCATATCCACCATCTTTTATACAGGATATCTTCCCAAGGGGGATCATATTGCGCTCAGGCACCAACCCCGGCGGGCCGGGCTTTGTCGGCGGGCAGCTGAGCAACGGCGCCAACAAGACGCTCTTTGACGACGTGCCCGTCGAGAACGTCAGCGTACAGCTTCACGACGCGCAGACGCAAGCACTCGTTGCGCACACCTACAGCGATGCCCAGGGCGCGTTTGCACTCGATAACCTGCCATACGGTACCTACCGCCTGCACGCCGAGGTGCTCGGCCGCAACACCCTCGACGAGCTAGTGACCATCGGCCCCGACAACCCGAGCGTCGATGACATCGACATGAGCCTCGCCCCGCAGGGTTTGACGAGTAGCCGCGCGCAACTCAGTGCGCCTGCCGCCAGCATCATCGCCTACCCGAACCCCACCACCGGCGAACTGACGCTCAGCGTCGACAGCCAGGCACCAGAAGTGCTTCAGATTGAGCTCATCGACCTCACCGGCCGCAGCCTCCTGCGCACCGACCGCCGGGTGCAGTCCGGCCAGCAGCAACTACGCCTCGATCTGGGCGAGTTGCCGAGCGGCTTGTATCAGCTGCACGTCAGTGGCAGCCAGACGCGCTACACACAGAAGGTTGTGGTGCAGCGCCAGTAAAGCTTAAGTTGAGAAGTAGATAGCAAAGCAAACGCCCGGCTCAAAAGAGCCGGGCGTTGCTGTATTGATATGTCGAGGGTGCTTATTCGCCGCCGCCCTGCTGGCCTTGCTGCTGGCCACCTTGTTGGCCCTGCTGCTGACCGCCAGGAATAGAGGGCATGGGCGAGCCACCGACGTTCTGCTCGACGTTATCGAAGCGAGAGCCAGTGCCTTCAGTGGGGGCTTGTGTGGGGTTTTCGCCGATGATGTTCGCCAGGAAAGCAAACGCCAGCAGCGCTGTGAGGACGTACCAGGTCGCTTTTTCGACGAAATCGGCGCCACGGCGCGAACCCATTTGGCTGGCAATGGCCGAGCCGCCGGTGAGGTTGGTGGCCAGGCCACCGCCTTTTGAGTTCTGGACCATCACCAGGAAAATCATCACGATGCATGCGATGATGATAAGAATGCTGAGAATGATAAACATAACGTGAGTGCGTTTGTTTGTGCGGGAAAGTCAGTAATAATGAAAGCGACTGAAAACCAGTAGGTTATTCTTGTGAGCCTTCAAGGCGCTTCAGAAGTTCGTCAAAGTACGTGCTTTTTTCTGGATTCTTCAACTTCAGTTGGTCAATCATTTCGCGGGCAACGTCCATATTCCCCTGGCGCGCGTTGATGATGGCCAGCGTCTCGCTCGCCACGGGCGGCTCTTCTTGCGAGAGCTCGGGCTCGTCGAGGCTGAGGTCTTCGTACTTCGCTCTGCTGTCGTCGGCATCGCGTTCGTGGCGTTTGCTCAGACTTTTTTCCATCTGCTGATAACGCTCAATCACGTCGTCGACGGACGATTTTTCGCTGGTGTCGGCAGGCTTTTCGCCCTGTTCGAGTTTCTCAAGCCGCAACTTGGCTTC
>CAZTEZ010000419.1:0-2886 GCA_964611815.1 uncultured Bacteroidia bacterium
GAGCTGCCCGGCGTGCTCGAAGAGAGCACCGCCAGTGTTAGCGATGCCGAGTGGGCTGTGGCGAAACAGGCCATCGCAGAGGCGCTCGAGAAGCTGACGGCCAGCCGCCAAAAGGAGGGTGCCGACCTGCTGCCCGAGCTCGAGCAGTACATCACGACCGTAGAGGACAAGCTCGCCGAAATCGAGCCGCTGGAGCCCGCCCGCGCCGAAACCCTGAAGCAGAAGATGCAAAGCGGCCTCTCGGCGCTCGGCAAAGACCTGCAGGTGGATGAGGGGCGCTACCAGCAGGAGCTGTTCTACTACCTCGAAAAGTACGACGTGCAGGAAGAAAAGGCGCGTTTGCGCGCGCACATCGCGGAGTTCCGCAACACCCTGCAGGCGCCGACCTCCAGCGGGCGCAAGCTGCTGTTCACGACCCAGGAGCTGTGGCGCGAGACCACCACGCTCGGCAACAAGAGCTACGACGTCGAGATGCAAAAGCGCGTCGTGAGCATGAAAGAGGCGCTCGAGCAGGTGAAGGAGCAGATGATGAACATCGTTTGACGAGCGCGCAGGGGTGCGTTTTGGAGCTTTTGCCAAGGGCTCGCCTGCCATTCCGTCAGTGGCACAGGACTTGCTCATTTCAAGCAGTCATCAACTAAAACCCCCTCCTTTGGCTTCCTTCAAAGACATCCTGACCAAAGACGACAAACCGGTGCTCGTCGACTTCTGGGCCGAGTGGTGCGGGCCCTGCCACGCGCTGGCGCCCACCATCAAGCAAGTGAAGCAGCACTACGGCGACAAGCTGCGCGTGCTGAAAATCGACGTCGACAAAAACCAGCAACTGAGCGGCAGCTACCAGATCCAGAGCGTCCCGACGCTCATCCTGTTCAAAGGCGGCGAACCCGTGTGGCGGCAGAGCGGCGCGCTGCCTTTCGGCGCCATCACCCAGGCCGTTGACGCGCATGTGGGGTGAGGGGTAGGGTTCGCTTGAACCCATCGCCTAGTCGCATGTTTTGACAGCTTGGTGTTGATGCTATACCTTACCTTTGAAGGTAATCACCGTCAAACACAAGCTCACCCTCATGGCAAAAGCATTTTATCGCGATCTGAAACTCGGCATCCTCGGTGGGGGGCAGCTCGGGCGCATGCTCCTGCAGTCGGCCATCGACTACAACCTGCACACCAGCGTGCTCGACCCCAACCCCGAGGCGCCCGCCCGGCGCTTCTGCGATGCGTTTACCGAGGGCGATTTCCGAGACGAACAGACGGTGCTAGACTTCGCCGAGGGCGTGGACATCCTGACCATCGAGATCGAAGACGTGAACACCGACGCGCTGCAGCAGCTCGCCGACGCCGGCAAGCTGGTGTTTCCGCAGCCCGAGGTGATTGCCATGGTGCAAGACAAGGGCGCGCAGAAGCAGTACTACAAGGAGCACGGCTTCCCGACTGCCGATTACACGCTTATTGACAATACGAAAGACCTTGAGGAAAAGTACACCGGCGGCGGCAAGGTGCTGAAGCTGCGGCGCGGCGGCTTCGACGGCCGGGGGGTGATGATGATCGACAGCACAAAGGACCTCGACGAGGCCTTCGACGCGCCCTGTGTGCTGGAAGGCCGCGTGGAGCTGCAGGCCGAGCTGGCCGTGCTCTGCGCGCGCAACCGCGAGGGCGAGGTGCGCAGTTACCCGCCCGTGGGGATGCAGTTTTCGGAAGAGGCCAATCTGCTGGAGTTTCTGATGGCACCCGCCGACCTCTCACCGGCCGTCTTGCGCGAGGCGACGGCCATCGCGCAGCAGCTCTTGGGGCAGCTGGGGCTGGTGGGCCTGCTGGCCGTCGAGCTGTTCCTGGACAAACAGGGCAAGCTGTGGATCAACGAAATCGCCCCGCGCCCACACAACAGCGGCCACCACACGATGGACGCGTGCATCACCTCGCAGTTCGAGCAGCACCTGCGCAGTATCCTTGGCCTACCGCTCGGCGAGACTCGCCAACACACGCCCGCTGCCATGCTCAACTTGCTTGGCGAAAGCGGCCACCGTGGCGCGCCCGTCTACCACGCCATCGAGCAGGTGCTTGAAATCCCGGGGGTCAAGCTGCACCTCTACGGCAAAGCCGAAACGCGGCCCTTCCGCAAGATGGGCCACCTCACAATTTTAGACGCCGACCCCATGGAGGCGGTCGCCAAAGTGCGTCGCGTGCAGGGGCTAATGCGGGTGCTGGCGGAGTGAGGTTGAGGGCGCATTTTTCAACAGTAGGTGCTCACACAAAAAAGCAAAGCTCCCGACGCTTACGTCGAGAACTTTTTTGTTCTATCCAGAATGTAGTGTTTGGATTAGTTCAGCACCGTGATCGAGCCATCGCTCCCGACAGCGAAACGGTGGGTGTTGTCTTGGTTGAACTCAGCCGTGCCGCTGAAATTGGTTTCAGCAGTGGCTGTTTTGACGCAACCGGTGTAGGGCGCAGACCCTGAGAGCGCCAGGTAGGTAATATCGAGCGCGAACGTGTCTGTTCTCAGGGTGTCGGTGTAGCGGATATACTCCACGCCACCGCCGGTTCGGATGTCATTGCTCTCGTATTCACTTGAGAAAACGAAGTTGCCATTGCGGCGGAAATTCACAAGATCGAGGTCATTGGTTTGACCCTGCCAGGTGATATTGAACTGAACCGTGCCGTTCTCGCCCAGCACGCAGACTTCCGGAGTAGGCTCGGGGTCGTCGTCGTCTTTACACGCCGAAATCGTGAGCGCCATGGCGAGCATAGCGAGTAGCAGAAGTTTGTAGTTTTTCATCAGAGTTTGGTAAAAAGTTGCTGCATGCTAGCGAATTAGCCACCTTCGAGCAACTTAGCCGCTCTTAGAGCCTGTTGAAATTTTACAAAAGGCGGGGTAATAAAACGAGAATCCAC
>CAZTEZ010000420.1:0-2883 GCA_964611815.1 uncultured Bacteroidia bacterium
TCGCCCACCGCCTGGCGACGATTCGCAATGTCGACCGCATTCTGGTCATCAAAGACGGGCAACTGGTGGAAGAGGGCACGCACGACGAGCTCATTCAGCACCCCGACGGCTACTACAAGATGCTCGCAGAGCTGCAGTTCACGGCTGATTCCGAGGCTGCAGTCTGACGACACCCGCAACAGCGGTATCGAAAGGCAACACAGCGTTGCTTATGCCCGTTGAATGCGTATAAACTGTGGATGACCAGCGAATTGTAAACATGAGGAACAAACTCGCTGAAAGTCCGTAAGTTTAACCTCAAGATGTTGACCGCCCGCCCATACTGCCGTCTGCTGATGGTATTTTGCCTGCTTTTGCCAGCACTGAGCCTGGCACAGGGTCCTGCTGAGGCGTCGGCAACTGATGCGGATTCCACGACGACAGAAGCGGCCACAGACACGCCTGAGGCAGATACCGCTACTGCTGATACTGCTGAAGAGGCCGCCCAACCCGCCGGCAAACCGGACCCCTTCGGTGGGCGCGGACGACCACGTACCTTGCACATGGGCCCCGTTCATGTGGATGGCAAGGCCTTTATCGTCGACTACGAAATCCCTTACGAAGGCTACGTCTATATGTATCTCTTCGACAGCAACAACGACCGCGTGGGCGTGGCAGCCTGGGTGAAAGCTGTGGGTTACCACACCGCCAGATTGTCGCGTAAGAACCTGAGGCTGGGCGAAATGTACACCCTGACGCTGAACTACAAGGGGCAGATGCTCCAGGCCCAGTTCAAAAACGGGGAAGAGGTACCCGAAGAACCGGCGATTGTTGAGCCGGAAAATACCACGAACGAGTACGACGCTGCCGGCTGGGACCCCAATGACTTCGACTGGGAATCTGCCGGGGTGGAGGATGAGTTCGATTACGACAACGAGCAGTACGAGGACGACTTCAACTACGACGAATATCAAGACGAGGGCTACATGGAAGTGGACGACAGTGAGTTTGACTACGACTGGTAGCACGAATTTTTGGGATTTGCACCTGTTAAAACTTCCAAAAGTGACCCAAACTGTCCCTGTTGGCGCGCTTTATTTGGGTTAATTTGCGTTTAATCGCCGTCAACCTATGAGCAACAACCGCATGAAAAGTCTACTCAACTTCGCCGTCTTCATTTCAGCCAGTTTGGGCAGCTTGCTCATGTTCACCGCGTGTGATGACGAACTGGATGTCACGGCGCCCGAGAAGCCCATTCTGGCGATCTACGGCATCCTTGACCCGACTGCTGAAACGCAGTACGTGCGTGTGGCGGAGGGCTTTTTGACCGAGGAAGACGCCATCGAGTTTGCAGCGCTGAACGACCTCAGCCTGCCCACGGCGCAGGTGTTCATGACGAACGAGGTGAATAATTTCCAGACGGATACGATCTTCTTTTTCCCGACGGACACCACCAAGGAGCCAGGTGCTTTTAACCGCGATTACACGGTGTTTGCTGCCAGCGCAGCCGTGCAAGCGGGCGAGACCTACACGCTGCACGTCAACGTTACCGACCCTGCGGATTTAAGTGCCACGGCGACGACCACCATCCCCTACCAGACCAATCTATTCGAGCCAAGGGATTCGGTGCTGACGTTCGGTAACCAGTTCGATTGGTCAGAGGTGAATTTTGCGACCAACACCCAGCTCGAACTCGAGTGGCGCCGCTCAGCCGTTTCGGGTGCAGAGCCCGAGAAGGTTGCAGCTGGTTTCGAAGTCTCTGCTTTCATCGAAGTGGGGATTCGCCTGCCCAACGGCGACACGCTCTACCAGCCGCCCGCGCGCTTCGGGCCCATCGGTCCGATTACCGAAAGTCGCTGCATTTCCGGTAACGACGCGACGATCTGTTATCCGATCTCAGGCCCCAATGTGCTTAGCCAGTGGACGACCCAGTTTCCGGACGACCTGCAAGGTGGGCGTTTGGTGTTCCAGGATTTCGTGAAATCCGAGGCGGTTTACTTCCGCATCGCCTCGCTCGACCGCGAGTTACTCAACTACCAAAACGTAAACAACCCCGCGTTTGAGGACTTCTCGACGGTTAATTTCGAATACACGAACGTGACCGTCGCCGGTGATGGCATCGGCGTTGGCGTGTTTGGTTCGCGTAACACCGAGACGCAGTACGTGCGTATAGCGCCCTGCACGCAGTACAACCTGGGCCTGAACAATCAGCAGCAATCGCCTGACTGCCAGGATGTGCTGGTCGATTAAAGATGACTCAAAATGATTGATATGGAATGGGTAAAGGTCGTTGTCCAGTTGATCGGTACCTTCATTATTGTATTTGGTACGTTGAGGGCTCAAAGCGTTTTCCATCGAAATGCCTTGAAGCGAGACCAAGAAAACTTTTTGAAGAACAGAGACTTTCAGCTGGAGGTTGAAGCTGAAAAAAGGCGACAAGATCAACTAAAGCTGCAAGAAGAGCATGAGCGTGAGAACTTTAAAAGAAAAGCAGATGACGCAGTAAGAGTCTTAGATCGGTTTATGCTATTAGTTTTGGACACTGCAGCATACCATAAGCAACTTATTCTATTACCTGTAAAGCGAGATAATCCATTAAATGCAGATGCTTTTGTTCAATTACAATATAGATGGCATAAGTTAGGAGTTGAATTAGATATCTATCTACCTGAAATTAAGAACCAACTACAACAGACTTACAAAAAGCAATTGTTGGATTTCCCTGAGCGTCACAAGAGTATTCATGAGTGTTCCTTGCGAATTTTAGATGAATACTTCCGGTTTTTTAGACAAAATCAGCCCGAGGTTTTTTCTAAGATAAACTTATATCAAGCACCCGGTGAGCTGATGGTGTAGTGTACCCCATCCTCTAAACAACCCATGGTCACCATTAAGCAAAAGCGC
>CAZTEZ010000421.1:0-2879 GCA_964611815.1 uncultured Bacteroidia bacterium
TTTGTTGCCTTCAACCGACTGACACTCTGCACGCACAAGCCAGCACCGATCAGCCCCGCTTCGGCATCGTCATTCACGGTGGTGCCGGGCACATTCGGCCCGACCGCCTCAATGATGAGCAGCGCGAGGAATACGAGCGCAAGCTGCAGGAAGCGCGCGACGCGGGATACTCCATTTTGAAAGACGGCGGCACCGCCACCGATGCCGTGCAGGCAGCGATTCAAGTGATGGAAAGCAGTCCGCAGTTTAACGCCGGCTATGGCGCCGTGCTTACGAAAGACGGCCGCGCTGAGTGCGATGCGTCCATCATGGACGGCAACACACACCAGGCCGGTGCCGTGGCGGGCGTGGGCAACGTGATGCACCCCATTCAGTTGGCCGCTGCAGTCATGACCGAAACGCAGCACTTGCTGCTCGTTGGCGAGGGTGCCGAGCGCTTTACTGAGCAAACCGGCCTGCCCACCATCGAAAACGACGCGCTGATCACCGCGCAGCGGCGCGAGCAGTGGGAGCGCATGCGACGCGAAGACAGCATCAAGCTCGACCACAACATCGAGGAGAACAAGCCGCTGAAAAAGCATGGCACCGTTGGCGCCGTGGCGCTCGACCAGGCGGGTAACCTCGCGGCGGGGACTTCTACCGGCGGCATGATGAACAAAATGCCCGGCCGGGTGGGCGACAGCCCCGTCATCGGCGCTGGCACCTATGCAGATAACGCCACCTGTGCGGTTTCGGGCACCGGCCACGGCGAGCATTTTATTCGTCGGGCGGTGGCCTACGATATATCGGCGCGCATGCGCTACCTTGGCGAGAGCCTCGAACAAGCGGCCAACGCTGTGGTGATGGACACGCTGAAAAGCATTGGTGCTGAGGGCGGTGTGATTGCGCTGGATGCAGACGGCAACATCGCGCTGCCGTTCAACACCTCCCGGATGTTCCGCGCTTGGCGCCTGAGCGACGACCGCCAGGGCGTGCGCCTGTTCGATGAGGCCTTTTACAAGGACTAAACCATACTGCCGTGCACCTTACCGAACGCACACCCGACAACTTTGACGGTTATTACGCGCAAATTCCTGATGAAGCCTGGATGCAGCTGCGCGAGTTTGTCAGTCAGGTAGACACCCTGGAGCAATCCGGTCTGACTTTTGAAGATCCTTTCAAAGACAAACGGCTAGACCTCTTCGGCAAGCTCATTATCGGCGGTGGACACTTTCAGATGGTCTTCGACTGGATGCGCTGGCGCGAAGGCGAGGCCATGGTACGCGAGCCGCGCCCGCTGGAAAGCGCCGATTCCAAAACCTGCATCATGTTTTTGAGTGCCATCATTCGTGCTGAACGCTTTACGATGGGCATTATGCACAGCGCCTTTCGCAGTGGCTCAATACAAACTGCCACCCGACGGCTCTATGAGCTGCACCTGAACGGCGAATAAGCGATTACTGCACGCGAATGCGCTGGCCGGCTCGGATGTTGTCGTCTTCAAACGTGTTCAGGTCTTTGATCGTCTCGACCGGCACCTTGTACTTCAGCGCGATGCGCCAGAGCGTTTCGCCCGGCTGCACGAAATGATACTTGGCACCATCGACGGGCGTATCGCGCCCAGCGATGTCTTCGGGTGATTCCGTTGTCGCTTCAGCGGTGTCTGGGTCAGGACGATCTGCAGAAGCAAGCTGCTTTGGGGCGTCGGCCGTTTCAGCCTGCGGTTTTTGGGGCGGGAAGGTGACGGCTTTTTCAGGATCGGGCTTGGCGGTGGCCTTAGCCGGCTTGTCACCCGTGGGTTCATTACCGTCTTGCGATGCGAACTGTTTTTTGGGCGTCGGTTCGTAATGATACACCACCGTCGGGGCATCTTTATCCTTTTTATCCTGCAGCAAAATGCGCTGGCCTTCCACCAGCAGCTCGCCTTCTTGATCGAGTCGGTTGCGGCGCAAGAGCCGCTTGGGGTTGCGGCCATAGCGTAGCGCCACGTCCGTGATGGTCTCCCACTTGCGGGCGATGTGCACGTGCGCATCACGAGGAGGTACGAGGCTAAGGATGAAGCCTTCCGGTAGCGGGTCGCGGGGGCCAAGGTGGTTCCAGCGCTGTAGGTCATTGACCTGCTGGCCGTATTTTTTCGCCAGGCTATACAACGTCTGTCCGCGCTCTACACGAACAAACTCCACGCCATAGTAGGGGTCTTTCAAAATCGGATGTTGGCGCACATTGGTGAGCGAGGGCGGCAGAGTGTAGCGACGCGATGGCGGCGGCTCCACAGGCTTGGCCAGCTCTTTGCCCAGCTCGCGGTGCTGCTCAACTTTCGCCTCAGCTTCAGCGAGTTGCGCCTGCTCTTTCTGGCGCTTCTTGTGCACTGCCAGCAGGTATTCCGGCACGGCCGATTCGGGTGAGTACAAGTCACGGTGGGGGTCGAGCAGCGCGATCGGGTCGTTCTTTAATTCCTGCTCGACGTAATAACTGAACGGCTCGCCGCTAGGCAGCTTGTCATCCAGAATCCAGAGGTTGTGCTTCTTCAGGTCTTCATAACGCACATCATGCTGTTTGGCCAGCTTTTTCACGTCCACCTCGCCCTTGTTCGAAAGCGGGTACAGCCGCACTTTCGGCGCCTCAACGTCGTCGATTGCAGGCGCGTAGGCAATACGGTGGGCGATGGCTTTGGCGGCATACCAGTGCAGGTTTTCGTCGATCACCATCTCCTGCGAGCCGATGTACTTTTCGTCTGTATAGGGCTTGGCACCCGTACCGCCCGTCATGTACGAAATGACCGCATAGACCCAGTTGTCGTAGCGTTTGAAGTTGGCTTTGAAATACTTCGCTGCACCAACAGACGCCCGGAAGATGTGCTTGCGTTCGTCGATCTCGCGGTCGACGGTCAGGCCCACCTC
>CAZTEZ010000422.1:0-2857 GCA_964611815.1 uncultured Bacteroidia bacterium
GCCAGTTGGGTCGCAGATCGGGGCCGCCTTGCCCGGCCAGCACATCCAGGAACGTCAGAAACTCGTAGTGCGATGGCAGGCCATAGAAACGCAGACCGGGATCGGGCTTGGTTTCATCTTGTGGCAGCGCAACAATGGCCGGCACCTGTTCGATGCGGTATTTGGCAGCGAGGTCGCGGTGCTGGTCGTACTGCGCAATCTGGATGTCAATCAGGTCTGAATGATGAGCGATCTCAGTCATCACCTCCACCGCATCAGCACAAAGCTCTTGCTGAATTGGCAGGGGGTCTTCTGGCAAACGCATGCTCTGACTGAACACGAGCAACTTGACGGGCGCCTGTAGGTGCTCGTCGAAATACTCGCGCAGTTGTGCGCTATCTTGTTCGCTAAAGACCATGTGAGACTAGTGTTGTCCATGAACCAGCGGCACTTTCAACTGCTATTGGCTCAATAGGTGTAAAAGTGCAATACTGGATTGAATAGTTTCCGATGAGATGTATGTTTTGTAAAAAAATACGAGTACACGTGAGTAAATTCCGTAAATGAAGAGCGTTTACGGAGGCTCATTCGACTAATTCGCTGTTTTTCAGAGAGAAGTGGTTGAATGTAGTTACAGTTATTACAGCCGACTGTTGGGCATCGTTCCGTACCAAAGGGTTTATTTTCCCCCAAACAATGTTTATATTTGATTATATGATGTGAGTGAATGCCGTGATAGACACTCGTTGTGCGTCTGCCTCTCGCCTGAAGTGTGTTCTGCCCTGGCTAACTCGAATAGATTCTCACCTTGCTCGAACAACCTGCTTATGTCCACTTCACAGGTGATTCAGCCTCATCAGGCATTACAACAAATATTCGGCTTCGATACGTTCCGAGGCCCACAAGAACAAATCGTGCAGCATGTGTTGCAGCGCAGAAACGCGTTCGTGATTATGCCTACAGGCGCTGGCAAATCGCTTTGCTACCAACTGCCTGCCACCATGATGCCTGGCACGGCTATCGTGATTTCGCCGCTCATCGCCTTGATGAAAAACCAGGTGGACCAGATGGTTGCTAACGGCATTGAGGCGTGCTATCTGAACTCTACCCTGGCCAAAGCCAAGTACGAAGAAAACAAGCAGGCTGCGCGGGAGGGCCGTATGAAACTGCTCTACGTCGCACCCGAGTCGCTCGTGAAGCCCAGCTTCATGAAGTTTCTGCGCTCGATCGAGATCAGCTTTGTGGCCGTAGATGAGGCGCATTGTATTTCCGAGTGGGGCCATGACTTCCGCCCCGAATACCGCCGCATTCGTCAAATCCTCAACGAAATTGACCCGGAAATTTCGGTCATCGCACTCACGGCGACCGCGACCCCTAAGGTGCAGCACGACATCCAGAAAAACCTCAGCATTGAGGACGCTGGCGTGTTCAAAACGAGCTTCAACCGCGAGAATCTGTACTACGAGATCCGCCCGAAGGTGAACCCCACAGACGAGATCGTGAAGTACGTGAAACAGCACCCGGGGCAGTCGGGCATCGTCTACTGCCTCTCGCGCAAGCGCGTGGAACAGCTCGCTGAATTGCTGCAACTCAATGGCATCAAAGCTGTGCCCTATCACGCTGGTTTGGACGCTGACACACGTGCGCGCCATCAGGATATGTTCCTGAACGAAGAAACACAAGTGGTGGTCGCGACCATCGCGTTTGGCATGGGTATCGACAAGCCCGACGTGCGCTTCGTGATTCACCAGGATGTCCCTAAAAGTATCGAGAGCTATTACCAGGAGACCGGCCGTGCCGGGCGCGATGGGCAGGAGGGCAACTGTATCCTGTTCTACAGCTACAACGACATCCTGAAGCTCGAGAAATTCATGAAAGACAAGCCCGTCAGCGAACGCGAGGCGGGTAAGCACCTGTTGCACGAAATGGCCGCCTTTGCTGAAAGCGGGCTGTGTCGTCGGCAGCACCTGCTGCACTATTTCGGCGAGGATTACGATACGTCTCAGTGTACCGAACTCTGTGACAACTGCCGCCATCCGAAACCGACTTTCGACGCGAAAGACGACGCGCTGCTGGCCATCAAGGCCGTCAGCGAAACGGGCGGGCACTTCGATATGGCCTACCTGATCAACCTGCTGGAGGGGGCTAACCCGCATCAGATTCACGATACGCACATGGATCATGTGTCGGTCATCGGCAAAGGCAAGCACCGCGACCGCCGTTTCTGGCAGAGCGTTTTCACACAGCTTGTCGTGCTCGACTATCTGCAAAAAGACATCGAAGACTACGGCAATATCAAGCTCGGCAAGTGTGCCGAGGCCTTTTTGGCCGCGCCCACGTGTGTCCAGCTCTTTGAGCCGACCGATCCCACCAAAGACGCGCTCACCAAAAAAGTGGCGACCAACGGCAACGGGAATGGCAATGGCCACGGCCACAACGGCAACGGTCAGCACCTCGTGCATGACCCCGTGCTCTATGACGCGCTGCTCACCCTACGCGATAAGGTGGCGAAAGAGAAGAAGCTTCATCCGTACCTGATCTTCCTTGATAGTTCGATCGAAGAGATGGCGATCAAATTCCCGACCACCAAAGATGAGCTCGAACACCTGACGGGCGTGGGTAAGGGCAAGGTGATGAAGTACGGCAAGCAGTTCCTGGAGTTGATTCAGCAGTACGTCGAAGACAACGACATTGAGCGCGACGAGGACGTGATCGTGAAGCACGCGGCCAACAACAGCATGGACAAGCTCTTCATCATCCAGCAGATCGACCGGCGCACGCCGCTCGACGAAATCGCTGACATGAAGGGCATCAGCCTCGACACGGTCATTGAGCGCATCGAACAGATCATCTACTCGGGCTCCAAGCTCAACATCGG
>CAZTEZ010000423.1:0-1100 GCA_964611815.1 uncultured Bacteroidia bacterium
TGGCTCGTCGAATGTCGAAGCCACGACCTCGCCTCGCACGTTGCGGGCCATGTCCGTCACTTCCTCAGGGCGCTCGTCGATGAGCAGAATGATGAGGTAGCTTTCGGGGTGGTTGGCCGCAATGGCATTCGCCAGCTTTTGCAGCAATATGGTCTTACCGGTCTTGGGCTGGGCGACGATCAGGCCACGCTGGCCCTTGCCGATAGGCGAGAACAGGTCGAGAATGCGCAGCGATAAATCGCGCTCCTCGGCCTTGTAATTCGCAATGTTGAACTTTTCTTTCGGGAAGATGGGCGTGAGGTGATCGAAGAAAATCCGGTCGCGAATGTCCTCCGGAAACTGCCCGTTGATGCGCTTGGGCTTCACGAGCGTGAAGTAGCGCTCGCCCTCGCGGGGCGGGCGAATCTGGGCGAGCACTGTGTCGCCGGTCTTAATCCCGTATTGCTTGATCTGCCCCTGGCTGACGAACACATCGTCGGGCGAGGGCAGGTAGTTGTACTCGGGCGAGCGCAAGAAGCCGTAGCCCTCGCGCATCACTTCCAGTACACCGGTGTTTTCGATGTCGCCGAAAAACTCCTCGAACTCCTTTTGCTCCTGCTGTTTGCTTTGCTGGTTCTGCTGCTGGTTGCGGTTGTCGTTGCCACGGTTGCGATTGTCGTTGCCGCGATTGTCATTCCCGCGGTTGTCATTCCCACGGTTGTCGTTGCCGCGATTGCGATTGTCGTTGCCGCGATTGTCGTTGCGATTGCGGTTCTCCTGTCGGCTGCGGTTATCGTTTCCGCGGTTATCATTCCCGCGGTTGTCTTTACGCTGATCGCCTCGGTTGTCGTTGCCTCGGTTGTCGTTGCCTCGGTTGACGTTGCCGTGATTGTCGTTGAGGTTGCGGTTGTCTTGACGATTGCGGTTCTCATGCTCGCCTCTGTCGTGCCGTTTATTATCATCACGATGGCTATCGTCCTGTTGCTCTTTTTGTTTGAGCTGCTCGGCAGACGACCTCGCAGCGTTGCTCAGGCGCGAGCGATTACGCTTCTCGTTGGCCTCAGCTTGCTGCTGTTCCGATTGCGGTTTTTTGATGGATTTCACACCATCACCAGACGCAC
>CAZTEZ010000423.1:1200-2851 GCA_964611815.1 uncultured Bacteroidia bacterium
TGCTGCTGTTCCGATTGCGGTTTTTTGATGGATTTCACACCATCACCAGACGCACCGCTTCCGTTGGAGCCACCGTTTTGGTGTTCGACGATCTGGTCGATCAATTCTTGCTTGCGCAATTTTTGGGCACCCTTAATCTCGAGCGACTGCGCAATTTTTTTTAGCTCAGCGACCTTTTTGGTACTGAGTTCGATAACATCGTACATCTAAAACAACCGGAAAATGACTGAAAATGGAATGAAGGTATGCGCCGGGAGAGAATCACGTTGCAAAAAACCGGTATTCTATAGCGCGTTGGGGATGAGCGCGTTCTTAACAGAGACTTACAAAAAAGCGCTGTGTGCTAAATACGTGAATTTTCGCACCGGGTGCAAACCGGGGGCAAATTTTCCAAAGACCGTTTGCACGGGTACTCGGTGCAATTTTTGCTATATTCGCCAACAGTCACAATTTTAAACGCTACTCAAATCTATTTCGTGCTATGCTCCGACTCAATCTTTTTGAAGAACAGCCAGAACTTGTCGTCAAAGGCCTGAAGGCCAAGCAGGTACCCGACGCCGAAACGGCCGTCGCCCGGGTCAACGTTCTGAACGAGAAGCGCAAATCGCTTATTCAGGATCTTGACAGCCGCCGCGCCGATATGAACCAGACCGCCAAGCAAATCGGCCAGCTAATGCGCGAGGGCAAAAAAGACGAGGCCGAGAAAGCGAAGTCGCAAACGTCAACTTTGAAAGAAGACATCGGGCAGTACGAGACCCTGCTCAATGAGGTGACGAGCGAGCTCGACACCCTGCTCCTGCGTCTGCCCAACCTGCCCCACGGGAGCGTGCCAGTGGGCGCCGACGAAAATGCCAATGCCGTCGTTCGGGAAAGCGATAAGCACAACAGCGTGCACGAGAAGGCCGTGCCGCACTGGGAGCTGGTCGAACAGCTGGGCATCGTCGATTTCGAGCTGGGCTCAAAAGTCACGGGTGCAGGCTTCCCGTTCTACATTGGCCAGGGCGCGCAACTACAGCGCGCGCTGATCAACTTTTTTCTGGCCAAAGCTCAGGCCGAAGGCTACACTGAAGTGCAGACGCCGCACCTCATCAACGAAGCCTCCGGCATCGGCACGGGCCAGATTCCGGATAAAGACGGGCAGATGTACGTCACTTCTCGCGAGGGCTTTTACCTGATTCCTACGGCCGAGGTGCCCGTCACGAACATCTTCCGCGATGTGCTCCTCGAGCAGCACCAGCTGCCCAAAAAGCTCTGCGCCTACACGCCCTGCTTCCGACGCGAGGCCGGTTCGTATGGCAAAGATGTGCGCGGGCTGAATCGCCTGCACCAGTTCGATAAAGTGGAAATCGTGCAAGTGGTGGAGCCGGACAAAAGCTACGAGACACTTGAAAGCATGGTGAGCTACGTCGAAGGCTTGCTACAAGCACTAGATTTGCAGTACCGTGTGCTGTTACTGAGCACCGGCGATTGCACCGCGTCTTCGGCCAAAACTTACGACATGGAGGTCTGGAGCGCTGCCCAGCAGCGCTGGCTGGAAGTGAGCTCGATCTCGAATTTCGAATGCTATCAGGCGCGCCGCATGAAGCTGCGCTATCTGCCAGAAGGGGAGAAGAAAACCCGAATCGCGCACACACTGAATGGCTCTGCCCTG
>CAZTEZ010000424.1:0-2823 GCA_964611815.1 uncultured Bacteroidia bacterium
CAATTCGCTGAGGCTGAGCTGGATCACCCACTGTTTCAGGGGCTATTCGAGCAGTTTGACCGCCGCGCCGGTTTCGACAGCCCGAGCATCCGAAAGATGTGGGCCTTCCAACCACCGACAGGTGGCGTGAACCAGACGCTGATTGCGACCGATGCGGGCAAGCCCATCCTGCACGAGAGCCGCTACAAAGACGGCCGCGTGTATACGTTCAGCCTGCACCCGAGTTTGGACTGGAGCGATTGGCCGCTCAAGCCCAGCTTTGCGCCGCTGCTTTTCCGCACTACGCTGCTCGCCACTCAAAAAGCACAACAACAACTCTCTCGCTCAGTCACCGACGACACGCCCTACCGCCTGCCCGCCGGCAACGACGAGCGCCTGAAGCTCGTCGAATTGACGCCCAACCAAAACCAGGACGACCCACGCGAAATCATCCCCGGCATCATCGACCGCGGCGGCGCGCGTCTGTTGCAGTTCGATCAGGCTGAACTACAGCCCGGCAATTACGGCCTCTATGGTCAGGACAGCCTGCTGGCGATCATCGCCTTCAACCCGCCCGATGCCGAAAGCGAGCTGGCTTACCCAACAGCTGAGGAGCTCGAATCGCGCGTAAATCAACTGGCCAACGGCCAGATGCGCGTGATGCGCGCCAGCCCGGAAGTCATCCGCAGCGAGGTGCAGCAGGCCAGCTTCGGTTTTCAATTGTGGCAGTATTTCTTGCTGTTCGGCTTGGCAATGCTGCTAGCCGAAGTGCTCATCTTGCGTTTGATGCGGTAGGCCGTTTCCGACTTTTTGCAGCGCGTTGCGTATATTGGCGGCAGATCGACAGTCTGTCACCCCTTATTCCTGCTGCTATGCATCTGACCCTGAATCTCCGCGAGCTCGAGTGTCTGAAAATGAAAGAGTCGAACGGCGACGAACTCTACTTTATCATCACAGACGAATCTGGCGCTGAGCCGGTTGTGCGCCGTCTGCCCGAGAAGTCTGAGGGCTGGGTGATGAAAGACGGCGACCGCCGCATGTTCGATCTCGCCCTCATCGATCAGGATTGCCCAGCCAACGCCAAGTTCGTGATTCACCTGCTGGAAAACGACAGCGGATCGATGACGGACATACCGCTCTTGGGTGGCATGATGAAAAAGATCACGGACGCGGTCGAGAACAACCAGTACGGCGAAATCAAAATCTTCACCCGCGAGGGCGAACTGAGCGTCGAGCCCGGCGCCGACACCGCCACTATCGACCATAGCGTACCCACCGAGCGCATTTTCCACTTCCGTGGTGCAGACTGCCGCTACCGCGGGGTGTTCAGCTTCACGTATCAATAAGTCCTGCAAATCCACCCTGCATCCGTTAGTTAAGTCCACCCTCCCCATGTCCAAACGCGTTGCACTTTTTCCCGGCTCTTTCGACCCCATCACCTTCGGTCACATCGAAATCGTGAAGCGTGGGCTGGAGGTGTTCGATGAAATCGTCGTCGGCCTGGGCATCAACACGCAAAAGAAGACGATGTTCACACCGGAGCAGCGCCTGGGCTGGATCGAGCGCGCCTTCGCCGACGAAGACCGTGTGAAAATCAGCCAGTTTCAGGGGCTGACGGTGCGTTTTGCGCATGAGGTCGGGGCACAGTTTCTGCTGCGTGGCCTGCGTGATCAGACGGATTTCGTCTACGAGAAAAACATCAACTTCCTGAACAAGCACCTGGAGCAAGGCATCGAGACTGTCTTCCTGGTCTCCGACCCATCCACACAGACGATCAGCTCGAGCCTGGTGCGCGAGATCATCCACTTCGAGGGCAAGCTGGAGGGGCTGGTGCCGGATTTTATTGTGGCGGAAATTTACAGCTAGAACCAAGATTTTGGGGTAGTTGAACCAGGATTTTCAGGATTGCAGGACAGGATTTTCGGGATTCAACTGGAAGGACTTCAAGTGAATTCTCGAGCGCAGCGAGGGATCTGAGTACGCTTAGCACCAGAATTTTCAGAATTTCATTTCAATCCTGTTAATCCTGCCCTGCAATCCTGAAAATCCTGGTTCAAAAACCTAAAATCCCGGTTCGAAACTCACTTCAAAGTCGGCACCTTCACGCCATGCTGCTTGAGCCAGCCCTCAAGGAGCCACTGCAGCGAGCTATACGACTTCATCAGCCGATACGGCACTTGGTTCAGCGGCACCCATTCGCAGGCCGTGATGTCCTCTTCTTCCTGTGGTGTCAGTTCCGGGCGGCCGTCGATGCTCATCTCGAACCAAAACGTCGGTTTCAGCACCCATTCAGATTTGATCTGGTATATGTGATAGGTGTTCTGATAGGCCGGTCCGAGCGTCGCCCCATCCAGGCTCGTCTCTTCGGCGACCTCGCGCAAAGCGGCGGTTTCTACGCTTTCGCCCGGGTCGATTTTGCCTTTCGGCAAATCCCAACGCCCCCGGCGGTGAATCATCAGCAACTCGTTGTGATCGTTGAGCACCAGCCCGCCGGCTGCTTCAATCAGTTTGAAGTGCGGCTTGAGGGCCTCAAGCGCTGCATCCACGGTAGGCAGGTCAGCGAGTTGAACCGTCAGCCGGCCGCGGTCGCGCGATTGCAGCGCGCTGGCAAGCTGCTCGGCGGCTTGATCGCCAACGAGCGTCAGGTCAGTCGGCTGACCATTATCTGCGCCTTGCGCTTTGGTGAGTACGTCTACTTCGAGATTGGCGTGGAAAATTTTCATCATCTTTGTGCACATCACCAGCCTTCTGAGCTGGGTTAGCATTAACTCGCTTGAAACGGAAAAAACATGTCAGCGACGGCACATCAAATTGCCCAATATCTACTGCAAATCAAAGCCGTTC
>CAZTEZ010000425.1:0-2813 GCA_964611815.1 uncultured Bacteroidia bacterium
CGACTTCCCGAAAGGCTTCGACACCCGCGTGGGCGAGCGCGGTGTGACGCTTTCGGGCGGGCAGAAGCAGCGGATTTCGATCGCCAGGGCGTATCTGAGTCAGCCGCGCGTGCTGATCATGGACGACTCGCTCTCCGCCATCGACACCGAGACGGAGGATCGCATCCTGAAAAACCTGCGCGAAGAATTGACCAGCGGCGGCCAACCGCCGACGCTCATCGTCGTGGCGCACCGCCTCTCGAGTGTGCACGATGCCGACCAAATCGTTGTGTTGGAAGCGGGCGAAATCACCGAGCGCGGTACGCATGAAGAGCTGGTCGAGAATGGCGGTTTTTACGCGGAAGTCTTCGAGCAGCAGCAGTTGCAGCGGCAGGAAGAAAAGTAATCGGCACTGGTAAGATTTATCTGGGAATCGCGTTATTCACAGAAGAGTATCGACCCATGAAGTATCGATGAAGTTTCGCTTGTTTTTGCTGACACTTGGGATGCTGATTCCCGCACTGCTTTGCGCCCAAACGCCCGACGACTATCAGCGCACCGTGCGCACGCTTGATGGCGACACCGCACAAGTGCCTTCGACGGCGATCAAGCGCAGCGGCTATAACCCCGAAATGGGCCATGGCAAACTCACGTTTGGGTGGGAGATGCTGCAGGTCTTCACGCTTCGTTTTTCAATGAGCGCTGGCGTCGCCACCGGCAAGAAGTCGGCGCTGTACAGCACGATCGGCATCGGCGGATTCAGCGATACCTTTAACGGTTCCATGACGCTCAATTCTGCGACGACGCTGAATATCATGCCCAACTACCGGCTGTATTTCGGCGACCGCACGATGCAGGGCTTCTATGCCGGGCCGTTTGTGCGCTACAAGCTCATCAGCGCAGAGCGCTTCGGCAACCCAAGCACCGACCCCTGGGGCCAGCCCAACTTCGACGGCGATCTGCAGCGCGAGAACTACAACGTTTTCGCCGGCGGGGTGATGACCGGCTGGCAACTGCTGTTCAAGCGTTTCTACTTCGACACTTACTTTGGGCTGGGCATGCAGACCAACTCCATGACCGCCCAGGAAGAAGAGGAGCTCTGGCGTGTGTTCGACCAAACCAACCGCGGCATCACATATATGCTCGGCATCAGTATCGGCTTTGGCTTCCAGCAGGACACCAAAAAGGCCGAGAAACGCTAGCTTCCGGCCTTGTCAAATTAAATGTAGTTGGCTTGTGATTAACGCCGCTGCTCAAAGTCAGCAGGCGTGCTGATGCGGAACGCGTATGGCTCGTCGGCATCGGGCTTTTCGAGGCTGTAGTCGAGAATCCAGGGATTCTGGCGACGCAGCAGCTTGTAGTTCGTGCCCTGATCCTTCGCAAACTGCACGAGGTCGTTGATGGCCGTGTCTGCCTGCACCGTTTTGTAGGGAATCTCCGGATAAAGGTACTCGGCCGTCACCTGAAAGCCGTACAGCTCAGGCGATTGCAGGATGGTCTTAAGCGCGATGATGCGGTACAAATACTGCGCTGTCTCCGGGTTCAGGTACATGTCGTAGTAGCCCTTGGCCTGCTGCTTTTTGAGGTAATAACGCGTGGCGCCCATGCCCTGGTTGTAGCTGGCGGCCACCAGGCTCCAGTTGCCGAACATGCGGTGCGATTTTTTCAGATACGCACAAGCGGCGTGCGTCGATTTGATGGGGTTCAGGCGCTCGTCCACCTCCTCGTTGATGCGCAGGCCGTATTCGCGACCGGTGTCTTTCATAAACTGCCAGTAGCCCTTGGCGCCAGCCCAGCTGGTGGCGTTTTCGGCGTGGCTTTCGGCCAACATCAAGTAGAAGAAATCCTCCGGGACGCCTTCTTTTTTCAAGATCGCCTTCATCTCCTGTTCCCAGCGGCTGGCCCGTTTGATGGCCAGCATGGTCGCGGCATAGTTATACATATTCATCACCAGATGCTTCTCCAGGTCCTCGTACACGATGCGGTCTTGCGTTGGCACGGGCTCGCCCGCGAAATTGAGTGCAGGCGGCAGGGGCGGCGATACCATCACGCTCTGGCGCTCCAGTTGGTGGCGGTGCTTCTCGTAAAGCTGGTCGAATGCGCTGGTGCCTTTGGTGCGGTCGGCCACAGCGGGCTCGTCGTCCAGGCTCATGAAGAGGATGGCAAGCAAAGCGCCAATGCTCAGTAGACCAATGGCGGACAGGAAACGGGAGTGGGGGAGGTTCATCATTCGTGAATTCTGGCGGTTAAACAACCTTATTACCAATATAAACTCGTAAAGCGCATGCCAACGCATCTTTCGGTAAGAGTTTTGCACAAATCCTTCCAATAAAGTGGGGCTGCACGTCGACATGCGGCGCGGCTCAGCATTGCGTACCTTTGGTGCATGCAAGCCCTACTCGCCATCGAATCCTCTTGCGACGACACCGCCGCCGCCGTGATCATCGACGGCAAGGTGCGCGCGAACGTCGTCAGCAGTCAGCTCAAACACAGCGAGCACGGCGGTGTGGTGCCCGAACTGGCCTCCCGCATGCACACCGAGGCCATCGTGCCGGTCGTGAATGAGGCGCTGCAAGTCGCTGGTATCGAGCGCACCGACCTCAGTGCAGTGGCTTACACCAACGGGCCTGGATTGCTGGGTGCGCTGCTCGTGGGCAGCAGCTTCGCCAAGGCCTATGCGTTGGGGCTGGGGATACCGATCATTGCGGTGAACCACATGCACGGGCACTTGCTCTCTGTGTTCGGGGCGGAAGAGACCCCGCCTTTCCCGCTTTTGGCGCTGACGGTCAGTGGCGGGCACACCCAGCTGGCCATCGTGCACGATTACCTGGAGC
>CAZTEZ010000426.1:0-2806 GCA_964611815.1 uncultured Bacteroidia bacterium
ACCTGCTAATGGCCTCCGAGCACATCACCCCCGAGGCCGTGAACTACATGGCGAAAATCGGCCGCGGGCTCATTTGCATGCCCATCACCCGCGCCAACGCCGAGCGGCTGGGCCTCGACCCGATGGTGAAAAACAACACCGACCCCAAGGGCACGGCCTTTACGGTATCCGTTGATTACAAGCACGATGGCGTGACGACTGGCATCTCCGCGCACGACCGCGCGAAGACCATCCGCGCGATGATCGATAGCGACACCACCCCCGACGACCTCACGCGACCCGGGCATATCTTCCCGCTCGTCGCGTCTGAAAATGGTGTCTTGCGTCGCCCCGGCCACACCGAGGCCGGGATTGACTTCGCGCGCCTGGCCGGGCTGAAACCCGCCGGCGTCATCGTCGAAATCATGAACGAGGACGGCTCGATGGCGCGTCTGCCCGAGCTGCGCGAACTCGCTGATGCGCAGGGGCTCAAGCTGGTAAGCATCGAAGACCTCATCGCCTACCGCTTGCAACACGAGTCGCTGGTAAAGCAGATGTTCTCGCTGGAATTGCCCACGGACTTCGGGCCGTTTACACTGCACGCTTACTCTTCGGCGACGGACGAAGAGGAGCTGCACATCGCCCTGGTGAAAGGCGAGTGGGCTGAGGATGAGCCAATTCCGGTGCGCGTGCACTCGGCATCTGCCATTGGCGACTTGTTTACGTCCTCGCTCTCGAAAGAAGGTGGGGTGCTGCGCAGCATGCTCAAAATCATTGCCGATCGAGAGAAAGGTGTGCTGCTCTACCTGAACCAGAGCGTACACGGTAAGCAGTTATTCACTCAGCTTCAGGCGTTTGTGGCTGAGCAAAACGGAGAGCCTGCCGAAAAGCCGACGAAGATGGACAACCGCGATTACGGCATCGGCGCGCAGATTCTACGCGACCTCGGCGTGCGCAAGATGCAGCTGATCTCGAACAACCCCGTGCGCCGTGCGGCCATCAGCGGATTCGATCTCGAGATCGTCGACAGCATTCCTTACAGCGCCTGAACATGAAGCGGGTGCTCTGTTGCTGGGTTGTGTGTATCGTGCTGACATTCAGTGCACAAGCCCAGCTTGCACCGCAAGCGGAACTGCTGTTGCATGTCGAGAACGACCGCCCGACTTACGAATTGATTCTGCGGCTGGATGCAGACCGCCTGTACTGGCTGCAGGACGAGTCGGAATGTGCAGCCGAACTGGAAATCCTCGTCGACCTGAAGGGTGCTGACGGCAGCACCCGCCACCATGCCCGTTTGTTGCAGCGCATCTATTTACCCGAAGAACGCTGTGCCAACGGACCAGATACCATGCTGATTGTCAGGCAATCTGTGCGGTGGCAGCCCGGTTTGCACGCCGCTGAAATCAGTGTGCGCGACCGCAATGCCAACGCGCTGTTTTGGGAATCGATCGACCTGCAAGCTCACGACGACGACCAGGCGTTTTATATGAGCGACCTCTTCCTGTGCGACAGTTTGGGCGGCAGTTTTGCGCAATCGCCACCGCTGATCGACTACCGCTTAGCCGCTGAGCGCCAGCGCTTGCCGTACATTTTTAGCCTGTACACCGGGCGCCCACGCAGTCTGCGCATGAGTGTGCAGCTGTTCCTGCGCGGGGAGGTTAGCCCTGGCGCGCCCTCAACGCCCTACCAGTCGGTTTATTCCGAAATCGAACCACTCTACCTCAACCCAGGAACCACTGAATTGCAGCGCATATTGCCACTTGAAGCCCTGCCTTCTGGTGAGTATCTGGCCGAAGTGTATTTGTTTGAAGACGAGGAGATTATAGCCGAACGATCCGCAGCTTTCGAGCGGGTTTGGCCGGGACTGAAACAAGTCTACCGTCGCCTGCCCAAAGCCGTAGACCAGCTCTCACCACGGCTAACGAAATCGCAGTTGCTCGCCATGCAGGCCGGGCTGAAAACGCGCGGGCAAAGTGCTTTCGAGAGCTATTGGGAACGCCTCGCGCGCCGTTACGGCGACCAGCCCAGGCGGCTCGTTGAGCAGTATTATCAGGAAATTGAGGATGCCCGCGCGAGCCTAAAAGTCGCTCAGCCCTGGACCACCGACCCCGGTCGCATCTGGCTGCAATACGGCCCGCCCGATGAAACGCTCACCGACACGCTCAACGGCCGTGTGTTCACACGCTGGCAATACGACCGCCACCAGCTCAGCTTTCTGTTCAGCGGGGAAGGGGGGAGCGCGCGTTTGCTAAATTAGCGGCACAACCCCAACTCATGCTCGAGCGCCTCGGCAAATACCTATCGCGTCATTTTTCGCCTTCCAGCCTCCTGGCGCTGGATTTTCATGAAGATCTGCCCGAATCGCAGCCCATGCAACGCAAGCGCTGGCGCGATGCGGCGCTCTGGATGCTGAAAGTTGTCCCTTGGGTCTGCCTGGCGGGGTTTGGGCTGCATTGGGTGTGGGATTTCGGGCCCGACGACCAGATCGAGCTGTTCGGGCAAACGCTCGCGCTTGAGAATTTCATACTGACGCTAAGTATCAGTGGACTAATTGGTTACGGGACCAATTACCTAGCCATCCGCATGCTCTTCCAACCCCAGCAGCGCCGACCGATTTGGGGGCAGGGACTGATTCCGGCGAACAAAGACCGCATCGCCCACAAGCTGGCAGTGACGATCAACGACAACATCCTCAATGAAGAACACATCAAAGAGCGCCTACATGAAGCGGCCGTCATAGAACAACTAAGCGCAAATCTGCAAAGCGGAGTGAAGCATCTGTTTGAAGATGAGGAGTTTCAGGACGACAACCGCTCGCTCATCGGCG
>CAZTEZ010000427.1:0-2793 GCA_964611815.1 uncultured Bacteroidia bacterium
TCGATGAAGGCGTCTAGGCGCACCAGCGCCTCGTTCGGGCGGTCGTCGGCGAGCTCGGCCATATAGATCGCCACGGGTGGGCCCAGCAATAGCGCCAGCACGATGGCGCCAATCGTGACGAGCACCGTGCCCCAAAGCAAAGGCAGCGCACCGAACACCGGTGCCGGGCTTTCGGCGGGCTCCCAGTCGCGACCCCCAACGAAGCTGGAGATGCTGATATCGCCAACCTCTACGCGTTCGGCCACCGCTGGCATGAAGCGCGCCTGAAACACAAGCAGTATACCGGGTTGGACTTGCAACATCGAATCGAGCACGCCAGGCAGGCTTTCGAAGTTTTCGCCGATGGCTTCCTCTGCGCGGCTGTTGACCACCCCCTGGCGCTTCAATATTTTCTCAAGGTTGCCCGTCGTTAATGGAAACACCCGGGTTTCGGGTCCGTTTTCGATGGCCGACCAGTGCTCGATCTTCCCATCGAGCAGGCCCTGAAATTCATCTGGCGAAAGCGCTCGCACGGGGTTGCTGGGGTGCACGGCCACCTGCAGCCCGCCACTCACGGGCGACTCGGTGAACAGGCTCAGCCCCTCGGTGAACAGAAACAGCAGGATGAGCAGCACCAGAAACGAGCTGGCCCAGCCGCTGACTTTGATCAGCGCCTGAAAGAGGGCGTTCGTGCGTTTCTGTTTTTTGAGGTGGCTCATGCGTGCAGCTTACTGCTAGTTAATTGACATTCAGGGCTTTTTGTAGAACTTCGGGTTGGGCGGGTAGCCGGTGCCGACGACCATTTCCTGCCCGGCCTGCGATTGCAGGAAGTCGATGATGGGCTGCAGGCGCTGGCGGTCGCGCTGCAAGTAATAGAAGTAGAGCGGCCGGTTGAGCGGGTACTCGCCCTTCATGGCGGTTTCGATGCTCGGCTCGATCGAACGCTTGAGATCAGGGTTGTAGATCTTGATTTGCTTCACGCTCTCGGGGTCAACATACGCGATGCCGACGTAGGCAAGTGTGAGCTTGTTGTCCGCGACTTTCTCGACGAGTTCGCCGTTGGCGCCCACCGTTTGCAGCTTGCCGAACTTGTCGCCCTCCAGCACTTTTTTCTGGAAAAAGCCATACGTGCCGGAGCTGCTCTCGCGGTTGAACGCCACGATGTTCTGGTCTTCGCCGCCGACCTCCTTCCAGTTTGTGATCTTGCCCTGGAAAATCGCCTTCAGCTGCTCCAGGGTGAGCGAATCGACCGGGTTGCTGTTGTGCGCGATGACGGCCAGCGCGTCGTAGGCGACGACCAGCTCGTCGAAAGGTAGGTCGTGCTCGCGGAAGCTGGCGCGCTCTTTGAACTTAATCGCGCGAGAGGACATCGCGATGTCGGTGTTCTCCTGCAGCAGCGCCGCAATGCCCACACCGCTGCCGCCGGCCGTCACGGAAATATCCGGGCGGTTGGGGTCTTCGGTGAAGCGCTCGGCGAGCTCCAGCACGATGGGCAGCACGGTCTCGCTGCCCTTGATTTTAATGTAGTTCTTGTCCTGGCTACACGCGCTGAGCATCAGCAAAGCAGCGAGCAGCAGCGCGCCCAGAACGGCCCAAAGCGATATGCGCAGGTGTGTGTACATCGAACACGCAAAATAACGCGCATTGCGACGCTCAGTGGCCAACAAGCTTTAAACGCGAGGTTAAGGAAGTGTTAAGGTCGCTTATGTAGCCCCCCTACTTCGTCCCCCCATGAAAGCCCTTGCCGACCAAGAAAATCTCCTTTGAGTTTTTGCGCGTCGACTTCGGCTTCACCGTCCCGGCTTTGCCGAACAGGCGCATGAGCTCCTGGCGAAAGGGCTGGGTGTCGGGGCCCTCGAACATTTTCACGACGAAGTGCCCGCCGGGGGCCAGGTGCTGCTTGGCAACCTCAAGCGCCATTTCGCCGAGGCACAGTGGTGCTAAAAATAGAACTTCAAGCAGAGGGGCTTTTGTGCTGTTTAATTTTGTATTTTCTGGCAATACGAATACTAATCTCAAAACTGCTATGCGCTTTGCACTACTTACTGTACTCGTTCTTGTGTTTGTGTCGAATGGATACGGCCAAAGCGCTAGGGAGTACTTTCAATCTGCTGAGCAAAAGTATAATGGCGACGATTATCAAGGTGCGATTGCTTACCTCAACAAAGCGATAGAAATCAACCCTCGTTATAGCGATGCATACTACAACCGGGGGAATGCTAAGGCTAACCTAGGCGATTATCGAGGTGCTATTGCTGACTACACCAAAGTGATAGAAGTCGATCCGAAAAACAGCGAGGCATACTACAACCGGGGGAATGCTAAGACTAACCTAGGCAACTATCGAGGTGCTATTGCTGACTACACCAAAGTGATAGAAGTCGATCCGAACATCAACGAGGCATACTACAACCGGGGGAATGCTAAGGCTAGCCTAGGCGATTATCGAGGTGCGATTCTTGACTTCAGCAAAGCCATAGAGCTCAATCCCTCTTTCAGCGAAGCGTACTACAATCGGGGGATAGCTAAACATTTCCTAGGTGATTTAAATGGAGCCTGTATGGATTGGAGCAAATCAGGCGAGCTAGGCTATGGTGATGCTTACGTTCAAATTCGTAAGCACTGCAATTAAGCTTTTCGTAGCCGGTCGTGAATGGCTCACTACTTCGTCCCCCCATGTAAGCCCTTGCCGACCAAAAAGATCTCCTTTGAGTTTTTGCGCGTCGACTTCGGCTTTACCGTCCCGGCTTTGCCGAACAGGCGCATGAGCTCCTGGCGGAAAGGCTGGGTGTCGGGGCCCTCGAACATTTTCAC
>CAZTEZ010000428.1:0-2788 GCA_964611815.1 uncultured Bacteroidia bacterium
GGTCGACGGGGCCCGTGATTTCGGTGCGGCGGTCGAGCAGCGCGTCGGGCAGCTCGGCGACGGTCCAGTCGCCCTCGCGGATGTCTTTCGTGTCGGGGTCGAAGTCCGGGAAGTTGCCCTTATCGACTTCCGCCTGCACCGCCTCGCGTCGGGCGAGCAGCTCGAGGCGGCGGGGGTTGAACTTGCGGTGCAGCTCAACGAGCAGCTGCTGGGCTTGTGGGGTCAGAATCTCTTGATACTCAGGGGTAAGGGGGCCGGTGATCTCAATTCCTTCGACCGTTTGCGTTGCAGACATAGTAATAATAAGCTTTTTGCGTTACGAATTTCGTACGCGAATATACGTGTTTATTTGAAATTTGCAAAGCGAAACGGCGAGGGATTGTGAGAGGGTTAATGGGGGGGAGTGTTCATGTGGTGTTCAAGCTAAACTTAAGCTTGCGACTCTTCATATTACTAAGTTCTTTGTAAAAGTAAACCTTTAAAAAAATTGCATATGCCTTTTACAGAATACATTGAGATATTGATTGATCACATTACTCCAGACACAATCTACACTGAAGTAGACCCCTGGTCTAGGGAGCCTCGCCATTCTGCAAACCTTGCAGCATTCGACGATTTTCCTCAGGAGAAAGGTGTATATTGGTTTGAATCAAATATTTCTGTCAGTCAGCAAGTTGCTGAGTTGATAGGCGATGAAATAGGGGCTGTCTATAGTAATACATCGAGAGTTTATTATATTGGTTCATCTAATAATAATTTGAGCGTCAGGTTACAAACCAAATTACAAGGTGATTACAGAAAGTGTTTTGAATATCCGACAAGTTTCATTTACGGCAGATTGGGGTTTTACGAAGATTGTAACAACAATACCACTGTCAAAGCCTTTTCAACTAATAACTTAGACCATCCTCTTGATAACTGTAAGTGGGTAGAGCAATTCCTGATCATGGCGCACTTTTACAAGTATGGCGGTGCATTACCTTTTGCTAATAGTCAGTTTATTAGAAGAGGTCAAAAAGTAGCTGCTTTCGGTTTTCAAGAGACTAATATAGATCATATAAGGGCACTTATCAAGCTTGCAACAGAAGTTGGTTTTTGAACTTTTTTTATATTACAAAATAGGATTTTAACAAGATCTAAAAGTATTTTTTGAAATTAAAATCAGGATTTACATCAAAAACTTAGATATGTCACCCTGAACGCAGTGAAGGAACCACGATCACTATTCAACGCATGAATTGACGCGGTTCCTTCCTCGAGGACTCGTCAGGATGACACAGGATTTATGTCTTGGGATTGCCCCTATATTACCAAAATATAAAAAAGTCTAGGAGGAGCCAGACGACGCGCGCCCGCCAGTTATGGCGGGCGCGTTTGGTAGGATGCCACGTTGGGGATTATCCTGCCATTATGCTAACTTGAAAAAGTGACCGACCGCGACCAACAGAACATCTCCAGACTATTGCGCAAAGTGGAGCACCGCTTCGGCGATGCCGTAAGCGCTAACCCGGCCATCAACCGCCTGCAGACAGCCATTCAGGAGGCCACTGGCGAGTACCTCTCGAACAGCTCGCTGCGGCGGCTGTTTGGGCTGGTGAAATACGACAAGACGCCTAACCTGCACACCCTGAACACCCTGGCACAGTACGCCGGCTACGAAAGCTACCAAAGCTTTTGCGACTGGCTGATGCACAAAGAGGGCCTGCGGCTGACCATCGCCGACTACGAGACCGCCTGGCGTAGCTTCCAGGCGCTGGGCCACATGATGCGCACCGACACCGCACTGCGCGCAACGCTCTACCCACAGTTGGCCAAAACCGATGGCTATTGGCACAACTGGATGGAAATGGACTATCTGTGCGTGCATCATCACGAGGGTCTGCAACTGTACCTCAAACACAACGACTCTGTAGATGCACGGTGTATGGGACACGGGTGGCTCGCTTTGGCAGGAACGCTGAACCCGGAGGTGACAAACTGGACGTATCACGCGCTATGCTTGGACGAGTTGGCGACCAGCTGGCTCGACGAAAAGAGCTACGGCGAGATTCATCCGTTTTTGGCAGGCCGAGTGCTCGCCGCGGTGTGGGCGTATCATCACGATGTGAAAAAGACGAAAAGCGATGCGCTTTGGGCGTTTATCGTAGAGCAGGCCAAACAGCCTGGCAACTTCGGTGACCAATGGGACACCCACCCCTGCCTGGCGCAAGGCGTCACTGAATTGTTGTTGGCGAGGCTCGACTGGGACCGGCTTGCGGGTTTTCTTGCCACGGTGCTTTCGGTCTTTGAAATCGGCACCAGCCCCATACATGAGGGCAGCGCCTTCAAGCAGTTACCGTGGTTGTACCATGCAGTTGCCTTAGCCGAGATGGGAGACATAGCAGCCGCTCGGGCATTGATGCAAGAGCTAAAGCAACCCACCGCAGATTTCCCGCCCCCGCACTGGGACCACAACCGCTGGATTCGCTATTGGTTTTTGCGCCTGGATGAGCGGCTAAATGAGCAACCCGATGCCCACCATGCGGGCTCGCCCGACAACGGCAGCCGTCTATCGGAGACCATTGCGGCACAACAAGCCTGGACAGCGCTATGTCGGCAGTCGGTCTCGTTATAATCGGCACCAGCTGTCTGGCGTTCGCCAATGTGCTGTATCGCGAGCCTGTTTTGCGGTTGGGCGTGCGGCGCAGCTTGCTGATCCGCAGTGTACTGATGTCGGTGGCCGCCAGCGTGTTGGCGTGGGCGTTGGCAGATTTTCCATCGGCGGCTATCGAGGTGTGGCTGGGGGCGC
>CAZTEZ010000429.1:0-2773 GCA_964611815.1 uncultured Bacteroidia bacterium
ATCCGCCCGGGGTCTTTACTCCTTCGCGATTGGCTCCGCTTTTTCATAGATGTCGCGATTGGCCTTGCGCTTGCAATTGATGCCTATTTTGCGAGTATTGGGCACGAAACTTCTCGCGAAAAATCCAAGATTGAACTACAACGTAAAATCTACCGCGTGATTCAGTACGGGTGGATTGCGGTTGCGCTCAGAGCCTTCCTGGCGTCTGAATTTTCTTATTGGATTTTCTGAGTCACAACTTCTCTATAAAATACCTGGATCCGCCTTACCTTCCAGCAGTGGGTCATCTGGCGTATTATACTTCAGAAACTTCAACAGTGCCGTTTCCAGCGGCAAGTCGTCTGGATCGTTGAAGCGTTTCGCGCGATCATAAAGCAGCTTCAACAGCAGACTTCTATCTCGCTCGGGCTGCATCTGCTTTGTGGTAGACTCCCGTTCGCCAAACTCGATCCAAGAATGGATAAGCTGGCCGTTTTCGTAGTAGAGATTGCCCCCGCCCCCGCTGTTCGCCCACAGCGTCAGACGTTTGCCAGTTTCGGAGAGGTATTGCAGGATGCGCTCGTAAATGGTGAGCGCTTCATCGGTGGGATTTTTAAAGTCGGGCGCTGACATAAGCTTTCTTTTGGGTTAAGCTGCTATTTATTCATTCGAAACGGGTCTTGCCCACGCAAACGGTGGTGACTTTTGTCGAGCTTATAAATATGCCGCAGCAGCGCGGTTTCGAGTGTCAGCCTGTCGTCGAAGTTTGCTTTCGCAGACGCGTACAGATCTTTCAGCAAATCGGCTTGGCTGCGTTCGGGGTGCACGACAAATTGCTGCAGTTCGCCCTGTAATTCGCTGCTGTGCACGAGATTGTTTTTGCGGTCGTAATACAAACGCGCCTTGTTTTCATCATACGTCGACAGCCGGATTTCGCCGCGTTGCTCGTGCAGGGTGTCCAGCAGATTGTGAAAAAGCGCCTCCTCGGTTTCTGAGGGCCGTTGGAAGTTCATGGCCATGATTTTGTAAGTTGGGTCTGTTCAGTAGCGTCTCTTGCGAGCAATCGACAACATCGGCCCACAGGCCGTAAATTAGCTTAAACCGCATCGCCATCAGAAAGCACAACCAGATTTATGTTCCTCGATTTCTTCCTGCTTCTCCGCAAACAAGGCCTACCGGTCTCGCTGAAAGAATACCTGAGCCTGCTCGAGGCGCTCAACCAGGACGTCGGCACGTTCAGCGTCGAGGACTTTTACACCATTGCGCAGGCGGCACTCGTCAAGCACGAGAAGCACCTGGACGAGTTCGACCAGTGCTTTGCGCATTACTTCCGGGGCATGGAGCTGATCGAGGACACCGACCTCGTGCACAGCATCCCCGATGACTGGCTGCGCAAAAATCTGGAGCTATTTCTGACAAAAGAGGAGATGGCCGAGCTGGAAAAACTCGGCGGTCCGGATGCCCTGCGCAAGCGCTACGAAGAGCTGCTGAAAGAGCAGCGCGAACGCCACGAGGGCGGCAACAAATGGATTGGCACGGGCGGGCGCTCGCCGTTCGGCGCGTATGGCTTCAACCCAGAGGGCTACCGCATTGGGCAGGAGGGCAACCGTAATCGCCGGGCGATTAAGGTCTGGGACAAGCGCCAGTACCGCAACCTGCGCGACGATGTGGAGCTCGACACACGCAGCCTGAAGATGGCACTGCGCAAGCTGCGGGCGTTCAGCCGCGAGGGCCTGCCCGAGGAGCTGGACATCAACAAAACCATCGACAGCACTTCGCGTGAGGGCGGGATGCTCTCGCTGGAGTTTGTGCCGCCGCGCAAAAACAACGTTAAGGTGCTGATGCTGATGGACATCGGCGGTTCGATGGACGACTTCATCCAGCGCAGCGAGCGGCTGTTCAGCGCCGCACGCTATACGTTCAAAAACCTGGAGTTTTTCTACTTCCACAACTGCCCTTACGAGTTTTTGTGGCGCGACAACCGCCGCCGCCACACCGACCGCCTGCCGACCTACGAGTTGCTGAATACTTACAACAGCGACTGGAAGCTCATTTTTGTGGGCGATGCCGCGATGTCGCCCTACGAGATCGTCTCGCGCGGGGGCAGTGTCGAGCACTGGAACCAGGAAGCGGGCAGCGTGTGGCTGCGCCGCCTACTCGCGCACTTCCCGAACGCCGCGTGGCTCAACCCCACCCCAGAGCAGTACTGGAGCTATCATCACAGCACCGACCTGCTGCGCGAGCTGATGAAGGACCGTATGTACACGTTGACGCCGAAGGGGATTGAGGCAGCGGTTCGTCAACTTTCTTAACTTTGAAACAAACAACCAAGTACATGGCAGCACCAAATATCATTTCGAACATCATTAGGAAGCTTGAAGAACATCAGTTCGACCAACTAGTCAAACTATATTTGGAGGAAAAATATCAATCAAGTGTAGTAATAGTAAACGGAAGTGGTGATGGAGGGAACGACTTCTTGGTTACTGATACTGGAAAAAGGACTCTTATTCATGGATGTACCGTAATTAAAAGAGGATTCTCAAATAAGTGTGAGTCGGACCTTAAACTGATGGAGGAGCTGAAGGATAAACATTCATATTCTGACACAGTATTCTATTTTTATAATCAATGTCCGCAAGAAAAAACTAAGAATAAGTTAAACAGCTTAGCTAGTTCGAAATACGGATTAACTGTAATGCCCCCCAAAATTTAGACAGCCCCATAAGAAAACCTGAGAACGAAAGCGCCTAACTTTACCGACACAAGTTATGGCACCCAAACGCAAAAAATA
>CAZTEZ010000430.1:0-2768 GCA_964611815.1 uncultured Bacteroidia bacterium
CGGATAGCGAGATCGTCATCGGTGGCGAGTACGACGACAGCGAGGGCTACTTCATTCACCCGACGGTGGTGCTGGCCAAAAAGCCGGACACCAAAACGATGGTAGAAGAGATCTTCGGCCCGGTCGTCACGATCTACAAGTACCCCGACGACCTGTGGCGCGAAACGCTGCAACTGCTCGACCAAACCAGCGATTACGCCCTCACAGGGGCGGTGTTCTCGCACGACCGCTACGCGCTGAAAGAGGCCGTGGAACTGCTGCGCCACTCGGCCGGCAACTTCTACATCAACGACAAGCCGACTGCGGCCGTCGTCGATCAGCAGCCGTTTGGTGGCGGGCGCAAGTCGGGCACCAACGACAAGGCTGGCTCCAAGCTGAACCTGCTGCGTTGGGTGTCGGCGCGCACCATGAAAGAGACGTACGTCTCGCCGCGCGACTACCGCTACCCGCACATGGAAGAGGAGTTCGAGCTGGACGACGAGATGAGCCAGGCGCTCGATAAGCTCGGCGGCTTCTTTGGGAAGTGATTTGTTGAACCATGATTTTCAGGATGGTGAAGAACCAGGATTCACAGGATTATGAAACAGCTTATCATTGTAAAATCCTGAAAATCTTGATCCAAATCCTGAAAATCTTGGTTCTAAACACAAAAGCCCGCTCTAACGAGCGGGCTTTTCTATTGTCGATTTAACTGACCAACGATCAAGACAAGTTGTACTTGTTCGCGTCGATCATCTTGTCAGCGATTTTGCGGCGGGCGCTGATTGTGTCCATGGGCGCCACTTTCGTGAAGCGCTTGAGGCCCATCAGCATCACACGTTGCTCGTCGCCTTCGGCCATGCTGTAGATGACGCTCTTGCCAGCTTTGCTGATACGCTCGGCAGAGTCTGTCATCCAGACTTTCGCCATCAGCGTGGGGTACTCAGCGGCTTCTTCGCCATGCGTTTTGAGGATTTTCTCAGCACGCAGCAGCGCAGACTCCGTCGCGTAAGTCTCGATCAGCATGTCGGCGAGGTAGAGCAGGATCTCCTGCTGCTTGCTCAGCTCTTGCTGATACTGCATCGCAGCTTTGCCAGCGGTCATCAGGCAGGCCTTCTTGAAGTTCTTCACGACTGCTTTTTCAGCTGCGAAAGGCTCGCCGTTGCCGTTGCCGTTCATATCCGGTACGCTCATCAGCTCTTTTTGGATGGCCATGCCCGGCGTCATGAGGTCGAGCTCGCCCTTCAGCGCTTTCTTGAACAGGTCGTTCAACGTTAGCATGCGGTTGATCTCGTTCGTACCCTCAAAGATGCGGTTGATGCGCGAATCGCGGTAAGCACGCTCGATGGCATACTCCGCCGAGAAACCGTAACCACCGTGCACCTGAACGCCTTCGTCGACGCAGAAGTCGAGCATTTCAGAGCCGAATACTTTCGACATCGCGCACTCGACAGCGTACTCGCGTGCAGCAGCCAGAAGGGCTTCTTTCTTCGACTTGCCTTCAGCGATCAGCTTGTCTTCGAAGCGACGCACATCGTCCGTCATACGATACGTCATCGTTTCCGACATCCACGTACGGATGCCCATCTCGGCGATCTTGTGCTTGATGGCGCCGAACTTCGAGATCTGCGTGTCGAACTGCTTGCGCTCGTTCGCGTAGTTGATCGTGATGTCCATCACGCCTTTACAAGCGCCAGTTGTAGCGCCGCAAAGCTTCAGACGGCCGATGTTCAGGATGTTGAAGGCGATGACGTGGCCTTTGCCGATGTCACCGAGGACGTTTTCAACCGGTACGGGCGTATCCTGGAAGAAAACCTGACGCGTAGACGAGCCTTTGATACCCATCTTGTGCTCTTCTTCGCCAAAGCTCACGCCTTCGTAGTCGCGCTCAACGATGAAGCCGGTGAACTTCTCACCGTCGATTTTCGCGAAGACAATAAAGATGTCTGCAAAACCGGCATTTGTGATCCACATCTTCTGGCCGTTGAGGATGTAGTGCGTGCCAGCGTCGTTCAGTACGGCTGTGCTGCGCGCACCGAGTGCATCTGAGCCGCTATCGGGCTCTGTGAGGCAATAGCTGGCGAGGTACTCGCCCGTTGCCAGCTTGGGCACGTACTTCTTACGCTGCTCGTCGTTGCCGAAGTACAGGATCGGCAGCGTGCCGATGCCTGTGTGGGCAGCCATACCAACCGAGAAGCTGTGGCCTTTGCCCAGCACCTCTGTCGTGAGCATGCCGGTCGTGAAATCGAGGCCCATGCCACCGAGGTCTTCCGGAATCGACACGCCGAGCATACCGAGATCGCCCGCCTGCTTCAGGAGCTTGGGCATGATGTCGGGGTGCTTCATCGAGTCCATTTTCTCGACGTTGGGGTGCACTTCGTTCACGAGGAAGTCCTCGATCATTTCGGCGATGTTGCGTTGTTCTTCATTCCACTCTTCAGGAATGAACACGTCCTCTGCGCGGACGTCTTTGATGATCCACTCACCACCTTTGGTGATGTTGTCTTGTTGTTCTGCTACTGCTGTAGACATAATGTGTTGTATTTGATATTGTGAAAAAGATGTTCGAATACGAACCGATGGGGACAGATTGACTTCGGCGAAAGGCTTTCCTGGTTAAAGGTTTACAGCACCTCAAAGATGCCTGCAATGCCTTGGCCACCACCTACGCAGGCGGTCACCATGCCATACTTGCCACCACGGCGCTTGGTCTCGTTGATGGCCTGGATGCTCAGCTTGGCCCCGGTGCAACCCAGCGGGTGGCCCATCGCAATGGCGCCGCCGTGGGG
>CAZTEZ010000431.1:0-2756 GCA_964611815.1 uncultured Bacteroidia bacterium
ATTCTCGCTGCCGGCACCGGCAACCCGTATTTTACGACCGACACCGCCGCTGTACTGCGCGCTGCAGAGCTGCACTGCGATGTCGTGATGAAAGCCACCCGCGTCGATGGCGTGTATTCTGCCGACCCCGAAAAAGATGTGAACGCGACAAAGTTCGATGAGATTTCATTCGCAGACGTCATCTCCAAGCGCCTGAACGTCATGGATATGACGGCCTTTACGATGTGCCAAGAGAACGCGCTGCCATTGATTATTTTTGACATCAACAAGCCGGGCTCGCTCTCGCGCGCCGTGAAAGGCGAGGCCGTGGGCACGCTCGTCAGCTAAGCTCCCTGCTCGTTAAGGCCTAGCTGCAGAAGTTTCTGAATAAGCGGGTATCGCACACAAACGGCTTTTTTCCTACATTTGTTTACCTAAAAACAACCGATTAAGTACAGAACACCATGGCTGAATCTATCAAAGAAGTACTGGAAGTTGCCGAAAAGGAAATGCAGGGCAGCGTCGAATTTTGCAAAAAGGAGCTGCTGAAAATCCGCGCCGGCAAAGCCAACCCGACTATGCTCGATGGCCTGACCATCGACTACTACGGCTCGCCCACGCCCATCGCGCAGGTGGCGACGGTGCAGGCTTCGGATGCCCGCACGCTCACGATTCAGCCCTACGAGAACAAGCACATCGGCGATATTGAGAAGGCCATTCACGAAGCGAACCTGGGCCTTTCGCCCCAAAACGACGGCACCGTCATTCGTGCCAACGTGCCGATGGTAACCGAGGAGCGCCGCAAAGAGCTCGTTAAAAAAGCTAAGGAGATCATCGAGGATGCGAAAGTAGGCATCCGCAACCACCGTCGCGATGCCAACGAAAGCCTGAAGCAACTGCAGAAAGACGGCGAGTCGGAGGATGCCGTGAAAGGTGCCGAAAACGACGTGCAGCAGCTGACCGACCGCTACGTGAAAGAGGTGGACAACATCCTTGAGAAAAAAGAGCAGGAAATCATGACCGTCTGACCGACACCGCCTGTCTACAAAACACTACACTTTTTGCACCCGTTCTGCCGCCAGAACGGGTGTTTTTCGTTATTTAAGGCTGCTAAAAGCACGCTTACATTAACGGCACGGCAGTTGCCACTCCCTCACAATATCAACCTAATTGCTGCACCATGCCACACATCCTGATTCTCGACGACGAAAAGCCCATCCGCAACACCCTGCGCGACATCCTCGAATTCGAATCATACGACATCGATGAGGCTGAAAACGGCGAGGAGGGCCTGGCCAAAATCAAAGAGAACAACTACGACGTGGTGCTCTGCGATGTGAAAATGCCCAAGCTCGACGGCCTGGAAGTCCTCGAGCAGGCGATGGAGATGCCCGACCCGCCGCAGTTCATCATGATCTCCGGCCACGGCACCATCGAGACGGCCGTGGATGCCACCAAAAAAGGCGCGTTTGATTTTATCGAAAAGCCGCCGGACTTGAACCGCTTGCTGGTCTCCATTCGCAACGCCACGGACAAGAGTTCGCTGGTGCAGGAGACCAAAAAGCTGCGCCGGAAGGTCTCGAAGACGCAGGACATTATCGGCGAGAGCGAGCCTATCTCGCGCATCAAGCAGACCATCGAAAAGGTGGCGCCCACCGATGCTCGGGTGCTCATCACGGGCTCGAACGGTACGGGTAAAGAGCTGGTGGCTAAATGGGTACACGAGTTGAGCCAGCGTGCAAAGGCACCCTTCGTGGAGGTGAACTGCGCGGCCATCCCCAGCGAGCTGATCGAAAGCGAGCTCTTCGGTCACGAGAAAGGCTCATTTACGGGCGCTCACAAACAGCGCATCGGCAAGTTCGAGCAGGCCAACGGCGGCACGCTCTTCCTGGATGAGATCGGCGACATGAGCGCCTCGGCCCAGGCGAAGGTGCTGCGCGCGCTGCAGGAGGGCAAAATCACCCGCGTGGGTAGCGACAAGGACATCAGCGTGGATGTGCGCGTGGTGGCGGCGACCAACAAAGACCTGCAGAAGGAGATCGAGGAGAACAACTTCCGCGAAGACCTCTACCACCGGCTGGGCGTCATTCTGATCCATGTGCCGGCCTTGCGCGACCGCAAGGACGACATCCCGATGCTGGCCAAAAACTTCGTCGAGCAGATCTGCAAAGAGTACGGCTACCCCGTGCTTGAACTCACGAAAGACGTCGCCACGGCACTCAAGAGCCTCGATTGGAGTGGCAACGTGCGCGAACTGCGCAACGTGATGGAGCGCTTGGTGATCTTCTGCGACAAGAAAATCACTGGCGAGGACGTAAAAACTTACGCCACACCCCAACGCGCTGCAAAAACCAGCAGCAGTGGTACGGCTGTCTACGAGGCGCACGACACGCTCTCGGACTTCAAAGACAGCGTGGAGCGCGAGTTTATCCTTCGGAAATTGAAAAAGAACGGCTGGAACATTTCAAAAACTGCCGAAGAGATTGATATTCAGCGCTCTCACCTCTATAACAAAATCGAGAAGTACGACCTGAACAAAGAGAAGCCCTCCTGAGCTATACAGCTGCTCGCCAAGTTGGGCAGTCTCTTAGACCGAACGCGCCCGCTGGTTATCCTCCTGTTGGTCTGTGGGGAACCTCTGACTGCAAAGCCGTCGCGGGTGCCGGCTGATTGGGATCCTCCAGCATTTTCTCAAGTTTACCGAGGTCTTCGATGCGCTGGCGCCAGTTTTGCGGCGGATACAGCGACCAGTCGCTCTGCTCAGGGTATCGCCCCTT
>CAZTEZ010000432.1:0-2751 GCA_964611815.1 uncultured Bacteroidia bacterium
GGCGGTTCGATGCACATGTTCTCGAAAGAGCACAGCATGTATGGCGGCCACGGTATTGTGGGCGCACAGATACCACTGGGTGCAGGTTTGGCGTTTGCAGCCAAGTACCGTGGCGAAGATAAAGTCTGCGTGACGATGTTCGGTGATGGCGCAGCCCGCCAGGGTGCGTTGCACGAAACCTTCAACATGGCGATGCTCTGGAATCTGCCGGTTGTGTTTGTCGTCGAGAACAACAAGTACGCGATGGGCACGAGCATCGAGCGCACGTCGAATGTGACGGACCTCTACAAGCTCGGCCAAGCCTACGAAATGCCCAGCGAGCAGGTCGACGGCATGAGCGTCTTTGAGGTCTATGAAGCTGCCAGCGAGGCGATTAACGCCGCGCGTGAGGGTAACGGACCGACATTCCTGGAGATTCGCACCTACCGCTACAAAGGCCACTCGATGTCGGACCCCGCCAAGTATCGCACCAAAGACGAGCTGAACGAATACAAAGACCGCGACCCCATTGTGCAGCTCAAGTCGTACATTCTGGAGCATGAGCTGACTGACCAGAAAACCCTGGACGAAATCGATGAGCGCATGAAAGCTCGCGTGAAAGAAGCCGTGGAGTTCGCCGAAAACAGCCCTGTACCGGACGGTAAGAAGCTCTACGAGAACGTTTACGTGGATGATCATCCGTTCCTCAAGGATTTTTAAAGGCGTTCTTTTGGGCGACTTAAACTCGAAAGCAGTTATTAAATCAGTAGAGAATATGGTTTAGTCGTCCTCAGAAAGGGGGATTGAATGATCTCCATTCTCATTCAGTAGAGACCTAACATCACTCCACTCCTCTATTCGAAACACGTGACACCTTCTAACATACTTGCAGAAGTTAGGTGCCTTTTCCTTAAGTATACGTGCTAATTGCATCACAGAAATTAAGGACTCATCCTCTGATAAGGTGTGGTATAATGACCCTTGTATGTGAACCAAAAAGCCTGATTCCCTGAGTGCTTCAGGAATTTCTGTTTGGTAAACCTTGGTGATTTGAGATTTAGTCAAGCCATCGCTGTTCATCGAGCGATTGTCAAGATCAAATGAAATAGCATATTCAGCCATAAACTAAGAGGTTATTTTGAGCCACGCTTAACTTTTGTCTTGTCAACAAGTTTGTATTTCTGACCTCTTTTCGGAGTTGGTGGCAAATTATTACCCTCAATTGATGTAATTTCACCATAGTAGCCTCCTCTTGGGCCAACAATAGCATATTGTCCCGAATTAGGAGCCTTGTCACCGGGGTTCAACGTTTTCTTTGCCATAGTGCTTAGTGTTTATCATTTCATGTGAATATAATGAATACTCGATAAAAGTGGAAACAAAAATTGTGAGAAAAACAAAGATGCAGTCATCTTATTTAACTGTATTAACTTGTTTTTGCCCCAACCTCTAATGCCCCATACACATATTGCTCGATTTGCTGCAGACGGCGCAGGCAGTCTTTCGTCGTCGGTAAGCCGCTCATTTCCAGAACGAGCTTATCCTTTTTCTGCTTCAGTTGCGTCTGGTCCGGGTGCTGCTGCACGTAACGCATGAGGTCCTGGAAGGTCGGCGATTCCACGAAGTTGGCAGCCTCTTCCTCGTTGAAATAGCCGCGCATCTTCTCGCCTTTGATGACGATACGCGAAAAGCCCAGCTTGCTGCCAATTTCACGAATACGAATCGTATCGAATAGCGTCAGCACCGCCTTGGGCAGCAAGCCGAAGCGGTCGATGAGCTCGCGGCCGATGGCCTGAATCTCGCCCTCGGTGTGGCAGTTCGAAATGCGGCGGTAGAAGTTTAGGCGCTCGGCGATATCCGGCAGGTATTGCTGTGGAATCTGCGCCTCTTTGTCAGTGTCGATTTGCGTATCAGCATCGATGCTGGTGGCGCTTTCGTCGGTGAGGTCGCTGAACGTATCCGAGAAATGCTCCTCTTTCAATTCGCGGATGCTCTCGTCCAGGATTTTGTTGTATAGCTCGTAGCCGATGTCCGAGATGAAGCCCGATTGCTCGCCGCCCAGGATGTCGCCCGCACCGCGGATGTCAAGATCGCGCATCGCGATCTGAATGCCGCTGCCGACATCGCTAAACTCGACGATCGCCTCCAGTCGGCGGCGCGAATCTTCCGGTAGCCCGTTGATGGGCGGGGAGATAAGGTAGCAGAACGCCTTGCGGTTCGAGCGCCCGACCCGCCCGCGCATCTGGTGCAGGTCGCTCAGGCCGTAGTTGTGGGCGTTGTTAATGATGATGGTGTTCGCATTGGCGATGTCCAGCCCAGCTTCGATGATGGTCGTCGAGACCAGCACGTCGAACTTGTGCGCCATGAAATCCACCATTGTCTGCTCAACCTTCTCGCCGGGCATCTGGCCATGGGCGAATCGCACACGGGCATCCGGCACCAGCTTTTTGATCATCGCCGCAATTTCGTCGAGGTCTTTGATACGGTTGTGGACGTAGAACACCTGCCCGCCACGCTGCAATTCGTACGCAATCGCATCGCGAATGGTGGGTGTATCGAAGCTGATGAGGTGCGTCTCGACGGGCTGGCGGTTGGGCGGCGGGGTGGCGATGACGCTCATATCGCGGATGCCCAGCAGCGAGAACTGCAGCGTGCGTGGGATGGGCGTCGCCGTGAGCGTGAGCGTATCGATGTTCACTTTTTTGTGGCGCAACTTCTCTTTGGCAGCCACCCCAAACTTGTGCTCTTCGTCGATGACCAGCAAACCCAAGT
>CAZTEZ010000433.1:0-2745 GCA_964611815.1 uncultured Bacteroidia bacterium
GCGTGGATTCTCGTTTTATTACCCCGCCTTTTGTAAAATTTCAACAGGCTCTAAGCAAAAAGACTTAATACAAGCTATTGACCCGTTAGATGCAAAAATGGCTATCGAACATATGAACACTCACTTCTCAAGCTCTACGAATCAAAACGCATGGAATGATTTTAAGACCACAGAGTTATATATTAAATATTCGCCCAAGCCTCTATTTTAGCGCTCATACACCTCCAAATCCCAGTGCAAGATGCGGCGGTCGTCGGAGGCCGATACCAGCCGGCCGCAGGGGCGCGTCCAGAACACCCGGTTCACGCTGGTGGTGTGGCCGTTGTTGCGGCGCTTGTCAATGACTTTCAGCAGCTTGAAGCTTGTCGGGTCCCAGAGCTTGATGGTCTTATCCATGCTGGCCGTGGCGATGAGGTGGCCGTCTGGCGAGTAGGCGATGTCGTTGATGGCGAACATATGCGCGACGACGTCCTCGTGCAGCTCGAAGCCCTTGTGCACGCCCCAGACTTTCAGGTGGGCGTCGCGCCCGCCGCTGAGCAGCCACTTGCCGTCGGGGCTGAACACCATCCGGAAGATGGAGTTGTCGTGCGCCAGCCACTTGTGTTGCAGCTTGAAAGTCTCGGCATCGTAGACGCGGATGTGGTTATCCGAGCCGCCCACAGCCAGCAGCTGCCCGTCCGGTGAGAGCGCCACGCTGCGCAGGCTATTCTCGCTGATGTGCGCGGTGAAGCCACACGAGAGGTCCGCGATGCGCCACACGCTGAGCGTGCCGTCGCGCGAAACGGCGGCGAAAGTCTGCCCGCCCGGCAGCACTTGCACATCGAAAATCGCGTCCTGGTGCGCGCGCTTGCTGGCGACGACCTCAGAGTTGGCGAGATTGAACACATGCAGCCCGCCGTCGTTTTGGCCGACGATCAGCCAGTTCTGGTCTGGCAGGTAGCCCAGGGCGTAGACCGGGCGCTCGGCACGCAGCACCGCGCGCAGGGCATCTTCGTTGTCGCGGCTCCACTCCGCAACCACGCCGTCGGCCCCCGCCGAGAAGAAATGCCCCTTCCCGGGCGCGTAATTGAGCGTGTAGACGCAATCCTGGTGGCCGGTGTGCTCGTAAATCTGTGCCGCGCGTATGCGTTTCATGGGGATAATACGCTTTGAGGGCAGGGGTTGTTCCGTGAAGTTGTGAACCAGAATTTGCAGAATTAACAGAATGGCCAGAATTCGGTTGTGATTTTGAAAATTCTGTCAATTCTGAAAATTCCGGTTCAAAAAGAAGGCTAACTCAAGGCCTTCCCAATCTGCTCCAGCAACCGATACGTCGCCTTCAAACTCGCCGGAGTCGACTGGTTCAGGCTGGCCTTGCCCGTTTCGCAGAACTGGATGAAGTTGTCGAGCTCGCCGAAGTAGCCCGCGGCGATGAGCTGGTTGTGCTCGGCGACGGGCAGGAAGCTGCTCTGGCGCCACAAGATGCGCTGCTCGGGCGTGAACTTGCGCACCTTCTCGAGCGGGATGCCCGCGAGTTTGCTCACGCGCTTGGTGGAGAGCACCTCGCGGGTGCCGTCGACGGTGATCTGTGCTTTGTCGGTGATGATCTCCAGGTTTTCCTCGGCCCCCTCCCAGCTGTAGGCGGTTGAGAGCTCCAGGCTGCCGATGCTGCCGCCGCTGTGCTTCAGATGCAGAAGCAGCGTATCGCCACCACCGGCGACTTGCAGGCTCTCAATGCTCGCCTCGCCGAATAGGAACACCGCGAGGTCGATGGCGTGGATGTACAGGTCGAAGAGCGCATCGCCCTCCGGGTAGGCGCCCACGCGGTAAGTGAGCGTGTAGTGCTGCGCGGTTTTCACCTCGCTTTTCAGCGACTGATAGCTCGGTGCATAGCGCTTCTGCACGCCCACAAAACACTTGCTGCCATGCTTGGCGAGTAGGTCGAGCTCGGCGCTGGTGAAGCAGGGCGGCTTTTCGACGAAGACCGTCTTGCCGGCTTCGAGCATTTGTTTCGCCAGCTTGAAATGCGCACGTGGGCCGGTGCAGATCATCACGCCTTTCACGTCGGGGTCGTTGCAGAGGTGCGAGAGATCGGTCGTGCCGGTGGCGCCGGCATAGCGCTGGGCCATCTTCTCGGCGTTTTCGGGGCGGCGGGTGGCGATGTACTTCAGCGGCACGGCCATCTGGCTCAGCGCCGGGTACAGGTTGTAGATGCTGTGGTTGCCCACCCCGATGAACGCGTACTGGTGCTTGTAGTTCGCAGGCTGATTCAAAAAGGACTGCTTGCGATAATTTTTGTAGCGATCGATGAGTTGTTGTAGCATGGCCAGCGGTTTTGGCCTAATTTACGGAAGATGCCCATGAGAGCCTTTGGATTCAGTCTTGCTTTCGCGTTGATGCTCTTACTGACCGCGAGCGTGAACACCAGTTGCGGTTGCGAGGAGTGGAACTGCCCCACGAGTTGATTCAACTCTGTGCGCCTGGATTTCACGCTCGTGGACAGCAGCGACCCCAACGACTGGAACAACAGCATTCAGCCGCGACCGCTGTTTGAGGGGGTGCCCGCGCCTACCGATACCGTGGGCGTGTGGGTGGAGGTCGTCGAAGACGGCGGGTATTTCATCAACGTGCGCCAAAACGACTTTGGCGGCGGGCGCGTGGGCGATATCGACATCTCTCGCGGTACCAACGGCGGCGAGGCGGGCCCCATTGCGATCTCGACCGTCCGCCTGGCGATTCACCAGCGCGATGTGGGCGGCATCGTGC